>JBFYZM010000288.1:0-8372 GCA_041309505.1 Candidatus Krumholzibacteriota bacterium | reverse complement strand
CGCCTCGATCGCCGATGATCGTTTGATAGCCCTGCGGGGCGGCGAGGATAAACTCGTGCGCGTTGGCGGCCTTCGCCGCGCGCACGACCGCTTCTTCCGGACAATCTTCCATGCCGTAGGCGATGTTGTTGAAAATCGAATCGTTGAAGAGAATGGTCTCCTGCGTAACGATTCCCATCAGGGAGCGAAGCGAGGATATCGACATGCGGGCGATGTCGATCCCGTCGAGGAGAATTCTCCCTCCGGTCGGGCGATAGAAACGGGGCAGCAGATCCGCGACCGTCGACTTGCCGGCGCCGCTCGGTCCCACGACGGCCACGACTTCCCCGCGTTTGATGCGAAAGCTCACGTCGCGCAGCACGTCGATGTCGTTCCCGTAACTGAACGTAACATTTTCGTATACAATCTCGTCTCGAAAATCGGCTATCTCCTCGGTGCCCGATTCCTCCTGTTCGGAGGCGATATCGAGGACCTGGAACACGCGATCCCCCGACGCGAGTCCTTCGCTGATGACGCTGTTGAGCTTACTCAGATTCTTGATCGGCGAAATGACCCACAGCATCGCCCCGATGAAGAGCATGAGGTTCGCCGGATCGAGGTTCTCGCTGAGCACGAGCTTGCCGCCGTACCATATGAGAACGACGGCCGCGATCGTCCCGAGGGTCTCGCTCGTCGGCGAGGCGAACTCGGCGAGGCGGCGCATTCTGAGATATTCCTTGAAATATCTCCTGTTGAACGCGTTGAATTTCTTCTTCTCGAATTCCTCCATTCCGAACGCCTTCACGACGCGCACGCCCGAGATCGTTTCCTGCAGAACGGAAGTCATATCGGCCATTCGTTCCTGTGCCCGCATGCTCTTCTTGCGGAGCTTGCGGCTGATGACGCCGATGAGCAGCACGTTCGTCGGCAGAAGAATGAGCGTGAGGAGAGAGAGCTTCCAGGAGGTGAGAAACACGATCGCGAGCGCGATGACCGCCATCAGGCCGTTCTGAACGATGCTCGCGAGCGAGCCCACCACGACGCCGCGCAGATTCGTCACATCGTTCGTGATCCGCGAGAGGAGATGTCCCGTTTTTTCGCGGTCGAAAAAGGAGAGCGGAAGCGTCTGCGTTTTGCTGTACAGGTCGTTCCTCACCCGAAAGAGCACCGATTGCTCGAGACTGATCGTCATATACATGCTCAGATATCCGAATATGTTCTTGAGAACCATGAGGCCGAGAAACACGAGACAGAATCGGGCGAGCCGATCGATCGGGGAGCCGCCGTAGATGAAACCTTTCGCCGATTCTATGACGGCGATCTTCGCCCGCTCCCACGATCCGGGGAGCGGAATGCCGCGCTCGACCGAAACCTGTTCCGCGACGGCGGGCGCCGTCCCGTGGCCGAACAGTATGTGCAGGAACGGCGGAATGAGCCCGAGCGAGATTCCGCTCAGCGCGGCGAAAAGCGCGGTGACGACGAAAAGCAACGCCATGCGCCGCCAGAGCGGCACCAGATACTTCAACAGTCTCACGTACGTATTGTCCGCGCGAGGCCGGGACACGGCGTCACCCCTCCTCATGCGCGCTCATGCTCCGTGGAAACCGCGTCCCTCGCGGCGAGCACTTCTTCGACGATGCAGAAAAAGTCCTTGAGCGAGAGCTTCTCCCCCCGCGTCCCCTGGAAAATCCTGACGTTTGCGGCTCCCTCCGGAATCCACCCCGTACGATCGAATTTGGTGAACAGGCCGATCGTCGGCACCTTGAGGGCGGCGGCGAAATGGAACAGGTTCGTATTGCCGGAGAGAAAGAGATCGCACTGCGAAAGGAGAGCGATCGTTTCGCTCAGGCTTTCCGGTTTGAGATCGATCACGTCCCCCTTGAGCTCCGCGGTGAGTTCCCGTACGAGCTTCTCGTCCCAGGGATTCGCGAAAATGAGGAACTTCGCCCGCCGGCGGCTCGCGAGATTGTTCGCGAGGTATGCGACGATTTCCGGAATGACGTGATGCCTCGTCTTGCTGCTGCTCGGATCGAGCCCCACCATGAGAAGATCCTTTTCGGGCTTCCAGAAATGCTTGAGCTGACGCGCGTGTTGAACCTCGCGCGGGATGAGCGAGACGGTGTCCCACCCTTCCTCGAGCTTTATTCCGATCGCCTGGAGGATTCGCGGCATCTTCTTCCCCTCGTATCCCCCTTCGGAGAGACGGACCTCGCAATTGAGAAAAGGGAAGGCGAGCGGATGCGCGAATCCGATCCGTATCGGGGCGCCGATCGCGAACGCGAGGAGGTGCCGATCGAGGGAGAACCGGCGATCGAGGAGAATGGCGACGTCGATCTTCTTTTTCCTGAGCTTCCGCGTGAGCGCGAGATAATCCGCCGAATAGAGCTTGAGCTGCCGGGGCTCGTACGAGATGATCGTGTTCACCCGCATGAGCCCTTTCACGAGCTCGGCGTCCGCGCTCCGAACGAGAAAGGTCGTCTTGATCAGGGGGAAATGCGTCGCAAAAAAATTGATGACCGGCGCGGCGAAGAGAAGATCGACGAGATCGCCCGAATCGATGAATATGAGCGACGAGGCGTTTGCGATGTCGGCGGGCAGATGGAACGCATGCGTCTTCCCGACGCTCCGCGCGAAATAGGAAAACAGCCGGGGAACGAGATATCGTCCGTCATCACGCTCGCGCATATCGCCGCCTTTGCCGCGCCGCGCGCCGCGCGTTCCCGGGGACGAGCGCCAGCGAGATTCCTTCGTCGACCCGATCGATGAATCGGAAGCGCATGCCCTTCATGATCCGCGCGGGGATCTCCTCAAGATCCTTCTCGTTCAATCGCGGCAGGATGATCTCGCGGATGCCGGCCCGGTTCGCCGCGATGACTTTTTCCTTGATCGCACCGACCGGAAGCACGTTTCCCGTCAGGGTCACCTCCCCCGTCATGGCGACCTCGTTTCGAATTGCGCGGTTCAGCGCGAGCGACGCGAGCGCGGCCGCGATGGCGACTCCCGCGCTCGGCCCGTCTTTCGGCACCGCGCCGGCCGGCACGTGGAGGTGAATGTCGTACACGTCGAAAAAAGCGCTTCCGGCGCCCTCGGTCGCGTACCGGGACTTGACGTAGCTCAGCGCCGCTTCCGCGGACTCCTTCATGACTTCCCCGAGGCTCCCGGTGAGCTTGAGCTTTCCGCTTCCCTTGACCGTGATCGCCTCGATGAAGAGAATCGTTCCCCCCGCGGACGAACGCGCCATGCCGGTCGATACGCCGACGGCCGGAACCGGGCGCATCTCCTCCTCGGGATACTCCTCCGCCCCGAGCCAGCTTTTCAGATTGGCGCCGGTGACGCGGAAAGGACCCTTCCGGCGCTCGACGAGCTTTCGCGCGCTCTTGCGCGCGATTGCCGCGATGCGCCGCTCGAGATTGCGCACTCCCGCTTCCCGCGTGTAACGTTCGACGATCCGCGTGATCGCTTCGTCCGTGATGATGAGCTTCCGCGCCGGCACGCCGGTTTCCGCCAGCTGGCGCGGGATGAGGAATCGCTTCGCGATTCTCGTCTTCTCGTACGTGATGTAGCCGGGAAGCTCGAGCACCTCCATCCGGTCGAGAAGCGGCGCGGGAATCGTGTCCCGCACGTTCGCCGTCGTGATGAACATGACGCGCGAAAGATCGAACGGGATATTGATGTAATGATCCTCGAAGGAATTGTTCTGCTCCGGATCGAGCACCTCGAGAAGCGCCGAGGCGGGATCGCCTCGATAATCGTTCCCGAGCTTGTCGATCTCGTCAAGCATGAAAACGGGATTGTTGCTTCCCGCGGTGCGTATCTCCTGGATGATCTTGCCGGGCAGCGCGCCGATATAGGTGCGCCGATGCCCCCGGATCTCGGCTTCATCCTTGATGCCGCCGAGCGACATCCGCACGAAGCTGCGGCCGAGGGCGCTTGCGATGCTCTTGCCGAGCGAGGTCTTCCCGACTCCCGGAGGACCGACGAAGCACAGGATGGATCCCTTGAGGCTCTTCTTGAGTTTCTTGACCGAGAGAAACTCGAGGATGCGCTCCTTCACCTGATCGAGATCGTAATGGTCCGCGTCGAGAATGCGGCGAGCCCGCTCGATATCGAGGATATCCGGGGTCGATCGCTCCCAGGGGAGCTCGAGAAACCAGTCGAGATACGTCCGTACGACGACATACTCGGCGGAATTCGCCGACATCTTCTTGAGACGCCCCCATTCCTTGAGCGCAGCCTCACGAGCGGCCGCCGGCATCGCCGCTCCGTCGATCCTCTCCTTCAATTCGTCAATCTCGAGGCCGACGTCCTCCTCGCCGAGCTCCTTTTGGATCGCCCTGATCTGCTGGCGAAGGAAATATTCGCGCTGTTCCTTGTCCATTTCCTTGCGGACGTCCCGCTTGATCTTCTCCCCGATCTTCACGATCTCGAGCTCGCCCGTGATAAATTCGTAGATGAAACCCAACCGTTTCACCGGATCGAGGATCTCGAGAACCTTCTGCTTGTCGGCGATCTCCATGGCGAGGTTCGCCGTGAGCATATCGGCGAGCCGTCCCGCGCTCCTGATGCTCAACACGATCCCTTTGGTCTCCTCGGGGTAGCTTTCGGAGGAATCGACGATCGTGAAGAAAGCGGAAACGACGTTCCGCATGAGCGCCTTTGTTCTATCGTCCTTCGGATCCACCTCGGAGAGAACCGTGACCCGCGCGCGCATGATGGGGAGCTCGTCGGTAAACTGCCTGATCGAAATCCTCGCGATGCCCTGGCCGATGATCCGGACGTGCCCGTCGGGGAATCGCGCCATCTTCTGAATGAGGAGCGCGCAGCCCGTCCGGTGGATATCGTCCGGGCCGGGCGCCTGCACGTCCTTGTCGACTTGCGTGAAAACGCCCACGATCTTGCTTCCGGCGAGCGCTTCATCGACGATCCTGATAAGATTCGTATCGGTGAGGATGAGCGGAATGAGCATGTAGGGAAATACGACGGCGTCGTTGATCGGAATGATGGCGAGCTCTTCCGGGATTTCGCGAAGAAGATCGCTGCCTTCGGCGATGGCGTCGACTTCCGTACTCATTCGATGGCTCCGGCGCGGCGGTTTCAATCGATCTCCACTTTTTTCACGTACTCCGCGGGATCGAGCTTGCGGATCCGGATCTGGAGCATCCCCTTCGAATAGTGGGCGGATACTTTCGCCGGATCGACGCGCCCCGGGAGCTCGACGGCGCGCTCGAAGGGTCCGCACTGTATTTCGAGCATATGAAACTGCTTGGCCCCCGGCGCTGCGGGATTCCGTCGCGTGCCATTGATCCGGAGGGTTTTCCCATCGGTCACGATACTGATGTCCCTTCCCGACATGCCGGCGATGTCCACGGTCACGACAATCTCGCTCTCGGTCTCGACGATATCCGTCGGCGGTTCCCAGGTGAGATCGGAATGGATCCGCACCTTGCCGCGCCCGGAGCGCTCGTTCGCGAACAGGCCGAACATATCGTGCAGCGGATCCTTTTCATCTTCTTCGACGAGCCGAAGATGCTTTGCGATCATGGGACAGAATCCTTTCTCGAAGAGCATTCGCGCTTTCCGGACAATCATGAGTGAGGATAGTTTGGAGGGAAGTTGATGTCAAGAAGTTGCTATCGATTTGAAAAACGGCCGCCGGGACCAGCCCGGGCATGAGCGGGCCTTCGTTCCGCAGAAGAGGCGAAACCCGCGGCGGGGGCGCGCGCCGGAGAGTCGGCGCTACCGCCTCCGCGCGTCCGGAACCGTCGAGACGGGTACTTCGTGCTTCGAATCGCCGATCGAGACGATTCCCTGCCCGACGAAGCGCTTCTGATCGACATCCCAAACCTGCAGCGTGTCATCGGCGAAGGTCAACGTATAGATGAGCATCGTGGCCGAGTCGCGATCCTTGAGATAGTAGATCCAATGCTCCGCCGGGGCTGTCCCGGTGACCACATAAACGCTCGGAAACCCCCACGAAGCAAGAACTTCATGCGAGCACATCCCGCGCACGATCTCCCCGTTCACGATGCTCTCGCCGTGGTCGCACTCGGGATGGAGCTTGACGTAATCCTCGCGGCAAGCCGCCGGAATCCGGTTCGCCCTTTCAACCGTTGAAACGCACGAGCATCCGAAAGAAGCGGCCAGCACGATGCATACGAAGAGAATCAAGGTCATTTTCACGAGAACGACCCTCCTTGCTTTCCGGCACGGCGACAATCCGTTTCCGCACGCACTATTCTCCCGGGAACAAAAAAAGCCATACAGCTACCGCCCATGGCTTTCCGAAGATATCTTGTACATTTCGGGCGTACGCTCATCATGGGACCCTCCCCCTGATGATACCGACCCTTATCTACGAGTATAATTCGATTCCGGATTCTGTCAATGGGACCCGAGGCGCACTCCGGCTGGCCGCGAGCTGCGGCATTTCACGCCGGTCGACGGATTCGAACGAGCTTCTCTAACTGATTATTCAGGCTGGGGGTTGTTGAATTCACCTAACGTACAGGTACAAACCCGTTCCCGGGCCGGTCCACGTCAGAGCGATTCTCCCGTGCGCCTGCAAGGATCGCGCGAGGAAATCGCCGGGGTCCTTGTCCCAGCTTCGGCTTCGCACATACCATATTCGCGGATGCGAGACGAAACTGCGCGCAATCTCCTCGTCCAGGCGGGCTTCCCCGAGACCGAACGGATCGACGAAACGGATGCCGTTCGGCCCCCGATAATAATGGGCGAATACTTCCTCGACGGCCGGTGCGTAGATGAGATCTCCGCTCTCCTCGTTCTTCATGACTTCCGCGACGGCGTCCCGCACGTTCTCCCGCGCATAGAGCGGATTGAAGAAATAGTTGAGGTCCGAAACGAGCATGACCGCGCAAACGGCCGATCCGACAACGACGCGCGCGCGCTTCCCCGGGGGCATTCCGTACGCAAGGAGCGCGATATACAGCGGGAACGCGCACATGAGATATCGCACGTTGAATACCTTGATGTTGAAAGCGGCGACGGCGGTTGCCGATACGACGGTGACGAGAATCACCGCGAGGAAAAGCCCGAGTTGGCCTGCCCGCGCCGAACGTACGATCCCCGATATCAGAAGACCGCCGAAGACGACGCCGGTCGCGGCGATCGCAACCGCGTGCTTCGCGAGGAGACCCGATACGGGAAGCGCTCCATGGAGCTCGCGAAGGCCGGGGCCGAGGGAATATCCCGAGGAGAAGGCGAAGAGCGCATAGGGATACGACCATCTGCTCAGAGTCAGCTCCCCGCGCAGCCGCTCCCCGACGGGAAGGGTCGAGATGTCGACGACGTGTATCTGCCGCAGGAACCATATCTCACGATAGATCCAGGGGGAAATCAGGAGTAGCGCGATCGCGGCCGCCATGGCGCCGTAGCGCAGATGAGATCCCCTGAACCGCCCGCTGCAGACGAGGTAAACGACAAACGCCGCGCCGAGAAACAGCGCCGAAAAATGCGAAAGGCAAGCGCCGGCGAACGCGACGCCGAGTATCGCGCCGCTTCGCGCGGTCGGATCGGCGCGAAAACGCTCGAAAGCGATGAGCGCGAGCACCGCGAAAAGCGAGAGGAACGCGTAGAACCTGAGTTCCTGCGAATAGTAGATATGAAAGGGACTCAGAGCCAGAAAAAGCGCCGCGGGAATGGCGCAATCGCGCCTCCCGATTTCCACGAACCACCGGAACAGCGCGTATACGGCCAGCACGCCGGCGATCGCGCTCGGCGTCCTGAGCCAGAAATCGGATTCCGATACGGCGCTCCAGAAATGCATGAAAAGCGAATAGAGCGGCCCGTGCATGTCATAGAGGAGCTTCTTCCAGAATGGAACGCCCGCGACCGATGCGAACGCCTTATACGAGAGAATCTCATCGACCCAGAGCGATTGGTGCGCGAGGCGGAAAAATCTGAAGACCATGGCTGCGGCGACGATCGCGCAGAGCGCGATCCGTTCGGATCTTTGTAGCTCGAAATCACGCATACCGACGTTATACGCGAAATGCGGCGCATTTGCCAACGGGAAAAACGGATCCTCGCCCGTTCCATTCCTCCGATGCGAGCCGGGAGGAAAAAGAAATTGAGAAACCGCGCGGCGGCCGCTATGCTGAACGGGAGAATCTGAAGATGGAAACCTGTTTGGCACACACGGCGATTCACGTCGGCCCCGCGGGGTGGTCCTACGCGGACTGGGTCGGTCCCCTATACCCGCCGGGCAGGAAGATCGACGGGCTGCTCACGATTGCGCGCTATTTCGACTGCGTCGAGCTCAACAGCTCGTTCTATCGCACCCCCTCCCCGCAGCTCGTGCGGAGCTGGGCCGAGCGCATCGCCGACATGAGCGGATTCACCTTCACCGTGAAGATTCTCCAGCGGTTCACGCA
>JBFYZM010000287.1:0-6510 GCA_041309505.1 Candidatus Krumholzibacteriota bacterium | reverse complement strand
CGACGCTCTTCCGATCTTTTTCTCGATACTCGCGAGCACTTCGTGCACCGCGTCCTCACGGCGATACGGACGCGCGCGACGGTCGGCACGCTGCCGCCGGGCGCGGCGGCTCCGCCCGAGGCCTTCTTTCGTTCGCCGGCGGACGTCGAGCGCGCGTTTCACGACGATCCCGCCTCGATCGAGGCGGCCCTCGAGATCGCGGACGACTGCCGCGTCGACCTCGATCTCCATTCGCTCAAGCTCCCGCGTTTCGCGCTCGCGGCAGGCGAGGAGCCGTTTGCGGAGCTTCGACGTCTCGCGCTGCGGGGGCTCAAAGAGAGGATGGGAGAGAGCGAGAGCGTCGCGGCGGAGAGCACGCTGGAACGCGAGCTCGCTGTCGTCCGCGCGAAGGGGCTCGCCGATTACTTTCTCATCTGCCGTGACATCGTTCGATTCGCGCGGAGCCGCGGGATGAGCTCGGTGGGGCGCGGCTCCGCCGGGAACAGCCTCATCTCGTATGCCTTGAAGATCACGCACGTGAATCCGCTCAGGCACAATCTCTTCTTCGAGCGATTTCTCAACCCCGAGCGCACGCACCTTCCCGACTTCGACATCGACTTCGGCACGGACGACCGCGAGAAGGTACTCCGCTATATCTTCCGTCGCTACGGCGCGGAGCGCGTCGCGATGATCGGCACCTACTCGACGCTCAAGGCGCGCGCGGCGATCCGCGAGGTCGCGAAGGCGCTCGGCATTCCCGAGGGGGAGGTGGATCCGTTCATCAAGAGGCTCCCGTACTTCTCATCGGTCGACCGGATCGAGGAGAAATGCGCCGTCTCGCCCGCCGCGGGCGACATTCCATTCGACCGTGAGCCCCTCCGTACGATTCTCAAGCTCGCCGTGCGCATCGGGGAATTTCCCCGGCACATGGCGACCCACCCGTGCGGGCTCGTCATCTGCCCCGAGCCGATCACGAATTTCATCCCGCTCCAGCGCGGGGACAAGGGCTACGAGATCACGCAGTGGTCGATGCACGAGGTCGAGGCGGCGGGGCTCCTCAAGATCGACATCATCGGACAGAAGGGGCTCGCCGTCATCGGGGAGGCGGCGGCGATGGCCGCGGAGAACGAGGGACGGCCGCTCCATCCCGACACAATCGATTACCTCAATGACCCGGCCTCGCGCGAGGCGCTGCGCGCGGGGCGCACCGAGGGGTGCTTCTACATCGAGTCCCCCGCCATGGTCCAGCTCATCCGGCAGGCGAAGTGCGACGACTTCGAGGTGCTCACGGCGCTTTCGTCGATCATACGCCCGGGCGTGTCGAGCTACGGCGGGAAGCGCCAGTATCTGCACCGGCACCTCGGGCTCGAGCCGGTCTCGCTCATTCACCCGGCGCTCGAGCCGGTGCTCCACGACACGTGCGGCTGCCTCATCTATCAGGAGCAGGTGATCCGCATCGCCGTCGTCGTCGCCGGGATGAGCCTCGGCGAGGCGGACGGGCTGCGCCGCTGCATGGCGTTCAAGAACGTCGACGGCGAGACGATGGCGAGCTACCGCGCGTCGTTCATGCGCGGGGCGCTCGCGCGCGGGATCGACGAGGGGACGGCGGGGGAGATATTCCGGCAGATCGCGTCGTTCGCGGGCTACGCTTTCTGCAAGGCGCACTCGGCCTCGTTCGCCCTCGAATCGTTCGAGAGCGTCTACTGGAAGACGCACTACCCGGCCGAGTTTATGGCGGCGGTGCTCTCGAACGGCGGCGGGTATTATTCGCAGAGCGAGTATCTCGAGGAGGCGCGGCGCATGGGGCTCGAGATACTCCCGCCGTGCGTGAACGAGAGCGGGGTGCGGCATCGCGGCCGCGGCCGCGCTCTCCGCATCGGGCTCATGCAGGTGAAGGGGCTTTCGGCGGAGACGGCGGAGAACATTGTGAGCGGGCGGCCGTACGGATCGCTCGAGGAGTTTCTCGGGAAGGCGCCGGCCTCGCGCGACGAGGTCGAGACGCTGATACGATGCGGGGCGATGACGGGATTCGGGCGAACGCGGCCGGAGCTTTTGTGGGAACTGCGGATGCTGCGGCCGGCGGTTGGGTGCGGGGTGGGGGATGGCGCGCGGCCGGGCGCAGAGGGCGCGCGCGGCGGTCGTGAGGGCGGCGTCGATGCGCACGAGCTTATTCGCCGGCTTCCCCGCATCCCCGAGTATGATCTTCCCCGCCGCATCGCCCTTGAGCTCGAGACGCTCGATCTCGCGGTGAGCGGCCATCCGCTGGAAATGTTCGATGCGACACTCTCGCGGCCCGGGCGCGAGCGGAATCTCGTCCGCTCGATCGACCTCGCCGGGTGCGTGGGGCGCGAGGTCGATGTTGTCGGCTGGAAGGTGACGTGGAAATCGACGCGCACGCAGAGCACGATGGAGGAGATGATCTTCGTGACCTTCTCCGATCAGTGGGGGCGATTCGAGGCGACCCTTTTCCCCGAGGCGTACCGCCGCGCGGCGCGCGCGCTCGTGCGCGGCCCGGGACCGTTCCTCATCCGCGGCCGCGTCGAAAGCGAGCTCGGGGTGGAGAGCCTCGTGGCGGAGGGTGTGGTCCATATTGAGGACAGCGCAATAGCGAGAATTGGAATTTCCTGAATAGGACGGAAGGATCTCGTAGTCTATAGGGCTTCAAAGAGTTTTGCTAAGATGGTTCGCTATACCCGCGTCCTTCCGGACTTCCCCTTCTTCCTTGAAGGGTACATATACTGGGACGCGAACGAGCAGAAGGTCCGCCTGTGGAACATCAACAGCCGCGGCGGCTCCGACCGGGGCGTGGTCACCCTCGAGGACGGCACGCTGACCGATCGCTGGTTTCAAAGCCTGTATGATGCCCGTATTCCGGGCTTTTCCCTTGACCACCTCCATGAATAGGAGTATTTGTTAGTGCTTGGGATTCCTTCAGTTGCCCAACAAAGGATTCCGCCTCTCATCATGAAAAGGAGAACAGGTCGATGAGATATTTGATTCGCCGGTTTATCACCATAATGACGATATCTTTTTGTGTCCTTCTTATGGATGGATGCGGGGATGGAGATGATGGCGCGCCATCAGAAGAGACAGAACCGATCAATCGTGCGGAAAGCGTGATTGGTCCTGAAGGCGGCACAGTCGAGGTTACTGATCCCGATAGCGCAATTAAAGGAGTAAAGGTTACGATTCCGCCGGGGGCTTTAGCCCAGAATACAACAGTTTCTATTTCTATTGGGCAAACGTGGAATGCCCCCGGTTTGCCATCTGGGCTCAGCAGTGATTACCCCGTTTTTAATCTACTTTCTGGTGCAGCGTTCTTGAAAGACGTCGAGATAACGTTGCCTGTGAAGTACCTACCATCTGTGGAAGGGCATATACTTGGTGCTTATTATTGGAACACCGCTAAAGCCAAGTGGATAATAATACCGGCGAGACAAGTCAATGATACCAGACAAACCATCGCGACAAAAAATCTCGGCTTGTTCAGATGGGGAACCATTCGGCTGAACGAAGTGGACGACGATACTGTGATAGCTTCAATGGAAGACATGCAGAGTATGTTCGATGCATGGACCAGTTTGAAGCAGGGCATCGAGAGTAGACTCAATCCGCTCATGCAAGTTCTCACCAATCCGACCCCATTAAGAAACTTGACCAGATGCGACACCCAAAATGAAATCTTGGGTATGCTGGCATCCCTGCGCGCGGAAGCGCTGCAGGGGGTCGCTGAATATTTGGCGACTCCCGATGTTGTGAACAATTGCACGATTTGCGATCTGAACAATAATTGTGTAGCGTCCGCCTGTGACGCGAACGAATTGATCAGCGGTCAACCTATCGACTGGCTGCGGGAAGAAATCGAAATCTACTTTGACGAGATCTATTATTCCGCCTTATGCCCAATCGATCTATTGGGGCCAATATGCGGAAAAATGGTGGCATGGGCGAAATATCAAGAGGCGATTAGAACTCTTGGTTGTGACTGGCGATGTATTGTGGCGAACGGCAATCTTGATTTCTATTCGGATCTGTTGTTGGGTAACGTTTGCTCGTTTTCGATGTTTGGCATAGAGCTCTATCGAACCCAGCATCCGTGCCCATGACTAAACTGGAACAGTCTACGAGGAGGAAACCGGCCTGCACAATAGATGAAATTGGAGCCGAAGGGAGTGAACGCATGAGAAGAAATGAAAAACGGGTTCTTGTGCACATATTCATTTCATTGTGTGTTGGGTTCGCGATGATTTCGTGCGGCGGAAGCGAAGACACCGTGGGTGATGAAGTTCAGCCACCGTCTTACCCTTCAAGTTATCCTAATGCCAAAATCATCTTTGTTACAAGCGAAGTGGGCGATGGTAACCTGATTGGTTGGATGTCGGAATGCTCAGGTAGGAGCACTGGCTTGGAGGCGGCAGACTGTATCTGTCAGGCGTATGCCAAGCGGGGAAAACTATCCGGAACGTATAAGGCGTGGCTTTCGGATGCAACGACGAGTGCATCTTCTCGATTGTCCCATTCTGGCTTGCAATACGTCAATAGAAGGGGAAAGCTCATTGCGGCCAATTGGAGTGAATTGGCCAATGGGGCCAGGCCGTGCGACAGCATTATGAATTATGACGAGAATGGAGAAATCCGGCAATTGCCATATCAACTTGTTTGGACCGGAACCGACGGATTCGGCAATATACATTCTCTTCTGAAGTACTGCGACAATTGGACCAGCGGAGTATCGTCGGCCGGGGGGATGTGCGGAATCACCATCGTTCCAACCAATGGGAATCTTGATGCGTGTTGGACTCAATGGGGATGGAGACCGTGCGATGATCTGAATGGGTTGATTTGTGTTGAACAGTAAAGAAGGAGAATAGCCTCTCGCTGGCTGCAGGCGTTCATGAGCATTCGCCGGTCGGTCCTCTTGCGACCGATCCGGACACGCGCGAGGAGTGGGCCGAATCGGTCGGACGAGCAGATGCGCTGATCGCCATTTTCGAGAGCGACAATGTGACGCTCGTGCCGCCGATAACGATCTGTCCCTTTGGCTCGACATTCACGCTCCCGCTGTAGGAGCCTTGCAGGAAGGGGACACATGGCAAAACGTGAGATCCTCGTCGTCGTCGGAAGCCCGCGGCCGCAGGGCGCGTGCGCCACGCTCGCGGATGAGGTGCGCAAGGGCGCCGAAGAGGCGGGAGCCATCGTTCATCGCTACGACCTGCATGAGATGGACATCCGTCCGTGCAGCGCATGCGACGCTTGCCTCGAGTCCATGGACGCGGACTGCGTCATCGAGGACGACATGCGGACGCTCTATCCGCTCTTGCGCCGAGCGGACGCGCTCGTGATCGCGAGCCCCGTCTACTGGTTCGACGTCTCCGCCCAGACGAAGCTCTTCATCGACCGGGGCTTCTACGCCATGCAGGGGCCGAAGGGAAGCGCGCTCAAAGGGAAGGAGATTGGTCTGTTGCTCGCCTACGGGGCCGAGGATCTCGAGAGCTCCGGCGGCGAGAACGCGATCGCCTCGTTCACGGACATCTTCGATTTTCTCGGCGCCGACATCGTGGGCACCGTCCACGGGAGCGCCGCCGGCGGCGACATCAGCCGCGAGAAGGCCGTGATGGAACAGGCATACCAACTGGGCCAGAGGCTCGGCTGCGGCCGCATGTGATGCCGGCGAGAGGTATTTGGGAGGTCTCCCGGGCTCCAGTATTTTTGTATTGCGGAAAACGGACATCCTGATATACTCGTAATTATTACAATTTAGCCGAACGGTTCATTTCTTGAAGAGAAAGGGGGCGGAAGAATGTCCGAAGAGAGCAAGTGCCCGGTGACGGGCAGGATGGGCAGGGCCGTGGCGGGCGGCGGCATGTCGAACCGGGATTGGTGGCCGAACCAGCTGAACCTCAAGATGCTCCATCAGCACTCTCATATGAGCAATCCGATGGGCAAGGCGTTCAACTACGCCGAGGAGTTCAAGAAGCTCGACTTCAAGGCAATCAAGAAGGACCTCTATGCGCTGATGACCGACTCGCAGGACTGGTGGCCGGCCGACTGGGGTCACTACGGGGGGCTCTTCATCCGGATGGCGTGGCACAGCGCCGGCACCTACCGCATGGGCGTCGGCCGCGGAGGCGCGGGGTCCGGCTCCCACCGCCTGGCGCCTCTCAGCAGCTGGCCGGACAACGTGAACCTCGACAAGGCGCGCCGGCTGCTCTGGCGGATCAAGCAGAAGTACGGCCGGAGAATTTCCTGGGCCGACCTGATGATCCTCGCCGGGAACTGCGCTCTGGAGTCGATGGGATTCAAGACCTTCGGCTTCGCCGGCGGGCGCGCAGACGTCTGGGAGCCCGAAGAGGACATCTACTGGGGCAGCGAGGACACCTGGCTCGGCGACAAGCGCTACGCAGGTGACCGCGATCTCGAGATCCCGCTCGCCGCCGTGCAGATGGGCCTGATCTACGTGACCCCCGAAGGGCCGAACGGCAACCCCGACCCGGTCGCTTCCGGCCGTGACGTCCGGGAGACCTTCGCGCG
>JBFYZM010000286.1:0-8126 GCA_041309505.1 Candidatus Krumholzibacteriota bacterium | reverse complement strand
GGCGCGATATCGAAGCTCCTCTCCTCATCCCCTCTTCTCACGACCACCTTCACGGACGGAGAGCTCTTCGCGTCACAGTAGCGCGCGACGAGCGCAGCGCCGAGGCGCAGATCCTCTTCGGTCGCCGGGCCCTGCACGAGGACCGTGGGCCCGGGAACGTCGACCGGCGTCGCGAGCCATTCGAGCCGCCAGGCGCGTTCGAGGTAATGGTTCTCGACCTCGCGTCTCCCGACGACCGCCTTGACCGACGGCGACAGCCTGAAATGGCGCCCGACGGAAAAGAGAAGCGTCTCCTCGTGCGTGAGCGCCGCGTCCCCCCGGTGCTTCATCCAGTCCTTGAGCTTCGCCGCGTAATTCTCGTCGGTGAGCATGCATCCGCCCGCCGGGGAGGAGTACCCCGTCACGCCGAGCTCGGCTGCGAGCTCCATCTGGCGTCGCCTTGAGCGTCCCTGGATGTCGAGGAGCCCGTCCCGCGCGATCCATCCGTTCTTCTCGGCGAGCGTCTCGGGAAGACACCTCGCGCTCAGCGGGCGCACGAGAAGCCCCTCGAGGCCGGACTCGCGATCGATGAGCTCGAGCGCCTTGTAGTTCTGGGACATCGGCCGCTGCCCGAGCACCTCTCCCGTGAAGACGAAACGCGCCCCCTCTCGCTCCATGATCTCTTTCGCCTTCCTGATCATGAAGAGGTGACAGTCGATGCAGGGATTGACGTTCGCGCCGTAGCCGTGCCGCGGGTGCAGGAGCACGCCGAAATATTCCTCGACGAGATCGAGAATGCGCACGGGGACGCCGAATACCGCCGACATCCGCGCCGCCTCCGCCGCGGCGAGATCCTCGGGCTTCTCGCCCGAGATCTCGGCCCGCATGAAACCGCTCGAATAGCCGATAGAGGCGTGCAGCGCGAGCACGTCGACGCCGAGACGCCTCACGACGGCGACGGCGAGCGCGCTGTCGAGACCTCCCGAGACGAGAGCGATCGCTTTGATCTTCGCATTCATGGAATCCAAGGTAGCCGAATCAGCGCTCGATGGCAAGCGCCCTGCGCAGGCCCTCACCGACGTAGTTGAACGAGAGGCACGTGATGAAGATCATGAAGCCGGGCACGATCGCGGCGAGCGGGGCCTGCCTGATGAACACGTGGGCGTTCTGGAGCATGTTCCCCCAGGTGGGCACGGGAGGCTGGACGCCGAAACCGAGGAAACTCAGGGCCGATTCGACGAGCATCGCCTGCGCGAAGCCGACCGTCGCCGATACGACGACCGCGGGGAGCGCCTGCGGGAGCATGTGCCGGATGACGATCCGCGCGTCCTTCGCTCCTGCCGCCCGGGCCGCCTCGACGAAGCCTTCCTCTCTGAGAGGAATCAGAATCGAGCGCACGACGCGCGCCGTCTCCATCCAGGAGGTTCCTCCGATCACGAGCGGCACGATCCAGATCCTGCCGCCGCCGGCCGAGGCCGCGACGAGGAGGACGAGAAAAACGGGGACCGAGAGGAAGAGATCGACGACGACCGCGACCGCCGCGTCGGCCGCCCCACCGAAGTAGCCCGCGACCGCGCCGAGAAACACGCCGATCGCGAGCGCGATCGCCACGGCGCAGAGCGCGACGAGCATGCTGAATCGCCCCGCGTAGATGAGCCGCGTGAAGACGTCGCGGCCGAGATCGTCCGTGCCGAGCACGTGCTCGACCGAAGGCGGCGCGAGGATCGAATCGAGATTCATCGCGTCCCGTTCGTGCGGCATGAGAAGCGGCGCGAGCGCGGACACGGCGAGGACGAGCATGATGAGTATCAGCGAGACCGCGGCGCCCCTGCAGGCGAAGAAACCGCCGCCCCCGTCGAGTCGAACGCTCCGGTCGGGCGCGAGAGCGCTCCCGAGGTTCGCGAACGCCCCGTATGCGTTATCCCTCATCATGCGTCCTCCACGCCTGTGTCGACGGCGGCCGGCGCGCCGTCCGGAGAGATTCTCGGATCGACCGCCGCATAGAGGAGATCGCCGATCGCGTTGAAGACGATGATGAGGAACGAGGAGATCACGACGACCCCGAGCACTCGCGGATAGTCGTGCCGCGCGAGCCCTTCGTAGAAGAGCCGCCCCATCCCCGGCCACGAGAATACGGTCTCCGTGATGACGGCTCCCGTGAACAGCGCCGGGATCTGCATGACGACCACGGCGAACACGGGAAGCGCCGCGTTCCGGAACGCGTGCTTCCAGATCACCGCCCGCTCGCTCAGCCCCTTCGCCCGCGCCGTGCGCACAAAATCCCCCCGGATCGCGCCGAGGAGCTGGGCCCTCGTGTAGCGGCTCCACGAAGCGAGAAAACCGACCGAGAGCACGCATGCCGGGAGCACAAGGTGCCGGAGATGATCGATGAGGCCCGGCGCGGCGCCGATCGTCTCTCTGCCCCCGCTCGGAAGAACGCCGAGCTTCAGGGAGAAGACGTAGATCGAGACGAGCGCGAGCCAGAAGACCGGCATCGACAGCCCCGCGACCGAAACGAGGGAGAACAGCTGATCGCACGGCCCGTCCCGGCGGACCGCCGACACGACCCCCATCGAAACGCCGAGGATGAGGGCGATCGCGAACGCCGCCCCCATGAGCTCGAGCGTCGCGGGCAATCGTTCGAGAATCATGCGGGTGACGGGCTGACCCGTCGCGTAGCTGCTCCCGAAATCGAAATTCAGGAAGACCTTCTTGAACCAGAGGAGGTATTGCACGGGAAGGGGCTTGTCGAGCCCGAGATTCCCCCTGATCCGCGCGAGGTCGCTCTCGCTCATCCGGGAGCTCCCCGAGAGCACTCCGGCCGGGCCTCCGGGCGCGAGATGCAGAAGGGCGAACGTCACGATCGAGATGAGCACGACTACGGGTACGATTCGAGCGAGCCTGCGCGCTATCTGCTTCTTCATGGCATGATCCTTCCACGAACGGCCGACGAAGTCTCCATTAATCGGCGCCCTCATGAACCTCGCCGGCCGGGGTTACCGCCGTACGCGAGAGAGAATCGGATCTGCCCGCCGTCGGCGCGCGGGAATCGGACCGCCCCGCCGCAAGCGCGGGGAATGACTTGGCGACCGCTCCCTTCCGCGCGGTGAGCACGAATCCGTCTCCCCGCCGGGGCACCGTCACCTCGAGCCCGAGCTTCGCGCGTATCATCTGTTCGAGCGCGAGCGATTGCTTTTCCTCGCCGTGCACGAGAAATACATGCTGCACGCCGGTCGCCGCTCCCAGCCATTCGAGGAGACCGGTCGCGTCCGCGTGTCCCGAAAACGAGTGAAATCCCCTCGTCGCGATCTCGGGCGATATCCAATCCTGCTCGAACTTTTTCCCTTCCTGATGCCCCACGAACACGGGACTCTCTCCCGCGAGGAGCCGCCCTCCGGGGGAGCCGGGCGGCTGCCAGCCGATGATGCAGAGGAGATTCCCCGGATCGTCGTACATTTTCATGAGATGCCGCGGAGAATTCGCGTGCGCGAGATCGCCGCTCGAGGATATGAAAATCGCGGGGCGATGCGTGCGGCCGTGCACCTTGAGCGACGTGCGGCTCCGCACCTCCCGCAGCTCCGGGAATCGCAGAGCCTCTCCGGGATAGGCGGATCGCGCCCACGCGGAGAGCTCCCCTTTCAGGCGCCGGTATACGCCGGTGATCTTCCGCGCGGTGGGGCTGTCGACATACACCTCGGTTCCGGCCGGGATCGTGCCGTTCCTGATGAACATGTCGATCACGGCCATCGCTTCCTGCGTTCTCCCGAGCGTGAACGACGGTATGAGCACGTCTCCGCCCGAGCGAATGACCCTCGCGATGGAGTCGGCGAACGCTTCGTGCCCCGCCGCGGCGGCGCGCGACGTGTCCCGCAGTACACCGCCATAGGTCGATTCCATGATCACGTAATCGGCGCGCCCGGGCTTCTCGGCCGGCGGCAGGAGAATCGAGTTGCCGGCGCCGATATCCCCCGAAACGACGAGACACACCGTATCCGCGCCCGAAACGAGCCGCATGTCGATCGAAGCCGCGCCGAGAAGATGCTCCGCCCTGAAGAACCGGAACGACACGCCGCGCTCCGAAACCGTCCGCCCGAACGGCACGGGAACGAAACTCTCGAGTGCCCTATCGTACGCCTCGCGCGGAATCTTTTCCCGCGTCGTCCCCCGCATCATCGCGAGCATGATCGGCGCGAGCTCCGCCGTTCCCGGCGTGCAGTAGACGCGCCCCTTGAAGCCCGCCGCGAAGAGCTCGGCCAGGAGCCCGACGTGGTCGATATGGGCGTGCGTGATGATGACGAAGGCGAGCGAATCGGGCCGCGGGGGAAGCGCTCCGGAGCCCTGCTCCCCGAGCGCGCCGCAATCGACGATGAACCTCGTCCCTTCGTTCTCGACGATGAGGCACGAGCCGCCGACCCGCCGCGCGGCGCCCCAGAATCTGACGACGGGGCCGTACGTCTTCTCCGCGTCCGGGATCAGCTCGACAATGACGATCGCGCCGACGATAACGACGAGCGCGATGAAAAGCCACCGGTAGTGATGTTTCATTTCTTCAGCCACCACTCGTTCGCGTTCCACGTGTCCCCCGATTGCGTCGGATTGGGGCGATAGTTGACGAGAGCTTGGGGCATCACGTCGAGCTGCGTCACCCAGAGGAGCGGGATCACGGGCGCCTCGTCGGCGACGATCGCAGCCGCCTCGTCGTAAATTCTCTTGCGCTCGGCGAAGACGACCGTCCTGTTTCCATCGGCGAGAAGGCGCGAGAGCCTCTCGTTCCTGATGCGCGTGAAATTCTGCCCCTTCGGCGGAATGAATCCCTCGGAATAGGTGCCGTCCTTGTTCGAGGGATCGGGCGGCGTGAGAACGGCGTAGAGGGCGATATCGTACGTGCCTCGCCGGAGGACGCCGCCTTCGTCCCAGCTCGCGTAGAGCTCGCCGGGTGTGTAGTTCCTGATCGCGAGATCGACGCCGATCCCGCGGTACTGCTCCCTGAGCACCATCTCGGTGCGCTCGCGATTCACGTTGCCGGTCATCGCCGATATCGAGAGGGCGAGCGGAGCGCCGTTCTTCTCGCGGATACCGTCGCCGTCGCGATCGACCCAGCCGGCCTCCGCGAGGAGCGCCGCGGCGCGGGCGGGATCGAAGGCGTTGAGCGTTTCGACCGCGGCGGAATAGTACGCCGATCGCGGATAATCGTCTCCGAACGCGGGCACCCAGACCCCGTCGTAGATCTTGTCCGAGATCTCCTTCCGATCGGTCGCGAGCGCCAGGGCGCGCCGCACGAGCCGGTCGCGCAGTATCGGATGAGCGCAGTTGAGATCGAGATGTTCGTTGAAGAGGGCGGCGTTTCTGAAGAGCCGCGCGCCGGGAATCTTCCCGACGGCGGCGAGCGCCGTGTTCGGCGCGTTGTCTATGCCCGCGATCTCCCCGGTCTCGAGCTGCATGACGAGCGCCTCGTCCTCGGGGATGAACTTGATCGCGATCTCGTCGAGCCAGGGACCTTCGCCGTAGTAATCCCTGTTCGCCTGGACGACGATATGAGAGCCGCTCACCCATTCCTTGAATACGAATGGCCCCGAGCCGATCGGGCGGCGGTGAAACGCGGCGTTCTGGAACTCGGGTCCCAGCGAGCCTTCGAGGAGATGCCGCGGCAGCACCGATTCGTCGTAGAAGCAGTCGCCGACGAAATTCGCGTACACCTCGCGCAGGTGAAAAACGACGGTGAAGGAATCGGGCGTCTCCACACGGTCGACAACGTCCCATCCCTGCCGCGTCTCGACGTTGATGTCGGGATGCATCATGACCTCGTAGCTGAACTTCGCGTCGTAGGAGGTGACGGGTACGCCGTCGTGCCACCGCGCGTTCCTCCGGATACGATACGTGTAGGTGAGATAATCGCTCGAGATGCCGCCGTTCTCGATCGTCGGTATCTCCACGATGAGATCGGGAACGAGCTCGAGGCGATCGTTGTATTTCACGAATTTGCTGAAAATGAGGTTGCACACGTAGACGGAAGCGACCATGGAGTTGACGGCTTCGTTGAGAATCTCCGGCTCCTGCTGCATGCCGATGACGAGACGCCCGCCGCTCGAACGCGCGTCTTCCGCGCCTCCCTTGTCGCGCTTTCCGCATCCCGCTGCGACACAAAGAACGACACAAAGCGCAGCGATGCTCCCACGCCGCAATTTCATACAATCCTCCCGGCGAATAGTATCCAGGTCATACTCTCCCGGCGAAATCTGAAGCATTCTTGATGCCATAATGCAACTCGCTATGGCAGAATGAATTAATAATTTAGCGGTTGCGGCAGGGTGTAAACAGGGCTTACATTTATATCAGCCGAGCGGCCTTCCCGAAGGCCGAAAGGAATTGGTGAACGAACGTGTTTTCCGGAATCGACCATACAGTCTCGCCGGCCAATCGCGAATCCAGGGTTGATTTCTTCTATTTCCATATTTTATTGATTGTTGCGACGATTTTGTCATGTTTCGCTTCAAGCGCTTTTTCCGCCCTTCAGCCCGGCTGGCAGGCGGAGGTCCGCCTCACGAACGACAGCGAGACGTCGTTCACGGCGCCCAACAACGCCAAATGGCTCGCCGTCGACTTCAACGGGAATCTGCACGTTGTCTGGCTCGACGACAGGGACAGGAATTTCGAGATCTATCACAAGACGAGAACCGGCGCCGTCTGGACCGCCGACGAGCGTGTCACGGACGATCCCGCCTACTCGGCGAGACCGAACCTCGCGGTCGACGCTTCGGGCTTCCTGCACCTCGCATGGAACGACGAGCGCGACGGCAACAAGGAGATCTATCACAACATGTGGGGCGGCATGTGGGGCGCCGACCGGCGGGTCACGCAGACCGCGGGGGAATCGTTCTGCTCGGCCCTCGCCGCCGAGGCGGATACGATTCACATGGTTTACATGGACGACGTTTCGGGAAACCTCCAGATATTCTACCGCGCGTTCAAGAACAACACCTGGACCGCGGCGGTGCCGCTCACGAGCATCGCGACGGGGAACCGCATGGTTCCGTCGCTCGACATCGGCCCCGATGGAACGCTTCACGTCGCATGGTGGGACACGCGGCAGGATACGCTGATCGGGAAGATCTACCACCGGCGGAGATCGGGAGGCGTCTGGCTCGACGAGGAGTTGCTTACCGATCCGGAGAACAACGCGATGCGGCCGAGCGTCGCCGTCGACGACAGCGGATTCGCGCACGTCGCCTGGATCGACAAGCGGGGATCGTTCGAGCAGATCTATTACCGCAGGCGCGGCCCGGCCGGATGGGAAAGCGAGATCGCGCTCACCGCCGACGCGGCGACCCACTATCACCCGAGCATCGACGCCGCGGGAGGGGAAGCCGTTCTCGCCTACTGGCAGAACGTCGACGGCGGCGCGAACTCGGAAATATTTTTCAGGCGGCGCGTCGCGGGGTCGTGGACCGGCCCGGTCCGCATCTCGAACGCCGGCGGCGCATCAGAGCTCCCCTGCCTCATCGCCGGACCGAATCGCAACCTCCACCTCGCCTGGGTCGAGTCGCGCGACGGGAACCAGGAGATCTACTATCGCGAATACATCGATCCCGCGAACGGAACGGGCGGAGGGGCCCCCGATCCGCCCCCCTCGCCGAACGTCGGCTTCGTCTTGACATCCAGCCCCAATCCGTTCGGCGCGTCGACGAACGTCGAGATCTCCGTGCCGGACGCGTGCGCGGCGAGCGTCCGGATCTACGACGTGACCGGGCGATGCGTGAGAAACCTTCTCTCGGGTTCCGTCCCGCGCGGAGTTCATTCGGTCGCGTGGGACGGGAAGGACGGCGCCGGGCGATCGCTCGCGCCGGGCGTCTATTTCGCCGTCGCCCGAGCCGGCAAAACGCGTCTCGAGCGAAAGATCCTCCTCATCAGATAATCTTTCGCGTGCGGCGGGAAGGGCGTGGACACTCCCGCTCCGAACTCAGTCGCAGAGCTCCAATGGGCCTGTCCGCGGGAATGTCCGCGCCTGCACCGTTAGCGGGTGACGCTGATGGGGTCCCCGTATTAGCACATGTAGCGGGTGGCGGCGACGGGGTCCCCGCCCGCTGCGCAGCGAGCCTTGCTCGCGAGCACGGGCGGGGTGCAATCGCCGCCAGGACCCGCGTACTAGC
>JBFYZM010000285.1:0-6824 GCA_041309505.1 Candidatus Krumholzibacteriota bacterium | reverse complement strand
CTTCGAACGTCTCCACGGTTCCCATCTCTTTGAGCAGCTGCAATCCGCGCTCCGGCCGAAAATAGAACACGATTTCCGAGACGTTCCCCGTTCGCAGGCTCCCCTGGAGCGCGCTCCGGGACTTCCGCGCTCCCTTCGCGAGCAGCCGCACCTTCCCGTGCGATCGCGTGAGCATGACCGCGACGACGCTCGACTCCCCGTACGGGTACGTTTTGAGCACGATCGAGCGATCCTTGATGATCTCGCTCACGAGCTCTCCACCACCGCCTTCACGCGCCCCTTCCGCCCGCGGGCTCGTCGGCGGCGTGCCGGTGTCCCGGCGGAACGACCGCCCCGCCGGAAATGACCATTTTCATGGCGTCCTCGATCGAGAGTTCGGAAGGGATCGCTTCTTCGCGGCGCACCATGATGAAAAGACCCGAGGTCGGATTCGGCGTCGTCGGAATGAAGACCGTCACGAAGTCGCGTTCCAGGCCGTCCGCGCCCTTGAAACGCCACGTCGACGTCTCGAAGCCGATCACGTATATCCCGGGACGCGGATATTGCACGAGCACGACCTTCTTGAAGACGGTCCGCTCCTGCTTGAGGAAAACCTCGCTGACCTGCTTGATCGCGACGTAGATGCTCCGCACCATGGGGATCTTCTCAAGTCCCCCTTCGAACCACCTGAAGAGCGTTCTACCGAAGAAACCCCCGCCGACGACCCCGGCGAGGAGAATGATCACGATGACCCCGAGGAACCCGAGACCGGGAATATCGAGATACGGATGGCGCGCGGTTATCGGCGCCAAAATGCCGTCGACCCACTTGAAGATGCGGTAGAGCACGTACGCGGTGATCACGGTCGGCATGAGCACGAGGAGCCCCGTCAAGAAGCGCCTCTTGAACCACCGCACCACCGGATGTTCTCCTATTCCCCGGGCAACCATACGATAACCTCTGTGATCCGTTGTCCTTCGAGCTTGCCGATCCTGAAACGCATGCCGGAGAACTCGACCTCTTCTCCCTCTTCCGGCACGCGGCCTATCAAGTTATAGAGAAATCCTCCGAGCGTGTCAACCTCGTCCGAGGGAAGCGAAACGGAGAGCGCCGCGTTGAACGCGTCGATCCCGACCGATCCGGCCGCGACGTACTGCCGCGTTCCCGTCTGCCGCACGGGCGGGAGCTCGTGGTCGTACTCATCCAGTATCTCGCCGACGATTTCCTCGAGAATATCCTCGAGCGTCACGATTCCCGAGGTTCCGCCGTATTCGTCGACGACGACGGCCATATGCTTCTTTCCCCGCTGGAACTCGCGGAGGAGATCGTCGAGCTTCTTGCCTTCGGGAACGAAATACGCTTCGCGGACGAGCCATCCCCGGTCGAGCCGAACGGTCTCGTCCGGCGGGATCTTGAGCAGGTCCTTCACGTAGAGCATGCCGACGATCCGGTCGACGCTCCCGTCATGGACCGGAAAGCGCGAATGTCCCGCGCTCGCGACCCTCTCCCGAATCTCCTCGGGGGGCGTGTGGATATCGAGAGCGAACACGTCGATCCTCGGGACCATGATTTCGCGCACTTTCTTCACGCCGAATTCCTGGATGCTCCGGATCAGCTTCGAACCCTTGTCCTCGATGAACCCCTCGGCCGTGAAGCCGTCCGCTCCCGGGAAAAGGAAAAACGGCCTGGCCATCTCGCGCGGCAGATCGGGGTACACGAGCGCAACGACCCGAAGAAAGAGGCGCACGAACGGCCGGAGCAGGAGGTACGCGGGAAGCAAGGGATACGAGGAAACGAGAGCGAACCGGGCCGGATTCATCGAGGCGGCGCCGAACCCGGCGATCGTGACAACGGCGAGGCAGGCGGCGATAGCGAAAACGGGGATGAGCGCGTACCGCCACGCCTGCGGCTCCCCGGCGACGCGGCACATCGCGAGCGCGGCGAAAGTCAGAATAATCGCCTCGAGACCGATGAGCGAGAGCATGAAATGGAATCGTCCGCGATGCACGAAACGGGGACACGTGCTCCCGCGCATGCGGCGGGGAAATACCTTGTCCACATGCAGGCGGGAAACGATTCCGAACGCGGCAAAACCTCCGGCGACGAGAAACTGCGCCGCAAAAAGAAGAACGAGGATCGCGATCATCATGCTTTCCACGATCATCATGGATACGCTCCGCGCGCGCGGGAAAACCCGCGCGTCATGCGAAAAGGCGTTTCACCTCCACCCCGGAACAATGCCGCTTCAGAATCCGCGCCTCGGCCGCTTCCATCCGGCCGGCGCTCCTGGAGTCGTCGTGCCGATGCCCGCGAAGATGCAGAATCCCGTGCACGACGAGCCGGGCCGCGTAGACCCGCGGCGGCACGCCGCGGAGCCTGGCTCCCCGGACGAGACGCGTCCAGCACAGGCAGATTTCTCCGAAAGGAGCTTCCCCCTCCGGGTCGGGAACGCCGCAGCACGGGAAGGTGAGGATCTCGGCAGCGCCGGTCCGCTTCTTGTACGCGCGATTCAGGCGGGTCATGGTTCGTTCTCCGATCCAACTCACCTCGACCCGCTCGTCGCGCGGCGCGATCCGGGCGGCGACGGCGCGGAGGAACGGAGACAGCCTCGCGCGCGCGCCGCGGCCGCCGAGCCGCGCGCTCCCGGCGATCGTGAGTTTCACGGGACGAGTCCCCCCTCGCGCTGCGACGGATACGGAATCCTCGAATGAAAGATCCCGGTCAGCAGCTGGATGAATTTCTCGCGAACGACGGCGATGTCGTTGAGCGTGAGACCGCTGTCGTCGAGCTCGCCGTCGCTCGTCCGCGCCTCGATGATCTTCTGCACGATCGCGCGTATCTTCGGCGCCGTGGGGCCTTCGAGCGAACGAACCGCCGCCTCGGCGGAGTCGGCCAGCATGATGAGCGCGGTCTCCTTCGATTTCGGCCTCGGGCCGGGATATCGGAAATCGTCGACATTGACGCTGTCGTGCGAATCGTATTCGAGCGCCTTCTGGTAAAAATACGCCATCACCGTCGTCCCGTGGTGCTCGCGGATCGCGTCGACGACGATTCGGGGAAGCTTCTCGCGCTTCGCGAGATCGATCCCCTCCTTCGCGTGGGAGGCGAGAATCAGGGCGCTCATCCGGGGAGTGAGCTTCTCGTGTTTGTTTATGTTCTCTCCCTTGTTTTCGAAGAAGTACTCGGGTTTGGCGAGCTTGCCGATATCGTGGTAGTACGCGCCGACCCTCGCCTGAAGACCGTTCGCGCCGACATCCCGCGCGACCGCCTCGACGAGGTTTCCGACCATGAGGGAATGATGATACGTGCCGGGAGCCTCGATGACGAGACGCCTGAGGAGCGGCCGGTTGAGATCGCTCAGCTCCATGAGCGTGAAATCGGTCGTCACGTCGAAGATCGCCTCGAGAACGGGGAGGAGAAACATGACCATGACGGTGCACGCGAGACCGTTGGCGACGCCGAGAAGCGAGGCGCGCGCGAACGACGACAGGGACATTCCCTCGGTGATCCCGAAACCCGCGATGCCGATAACGTACGCCCCCGAAACGCTCAGCAGAATCGTGTAGAACTTCTTTCTCTCCCTGAGGTGCGCGATGCTGATGATGCCCGCCGATCCGGCGATGAGCGATATGAAGGCATAGCTCGCGGGAAGGTTCGTGTGCGTGACGATGACGAGCGACGCGAAGATCGTGAACAGGGAAGCCGCCTGGATTCCAAAAAACGCCGTGCATACGAGCGACACGAACGAGACCGGGATCAGAAACGGATCGAGCGTCGGCAGCTTCACGATGAGAGCCGTCATAACGAGGTACAACGAGAGAATGATAAAGACGAGCGTGAGCGTGTCCGGAGCGGCGACGATTTTCGGCTGAAACCGGCGGAGAGCGAGGCTCAGGAGGGCGAGAAGCGCGCACACGCGAAGCCCCTTGCCGAAAAGGAGCCATGTCCGTTTCCCGATGGACGTCGCGAGATCCATCGCGATCCGTTTTTCCTCCATCGTCTCGAGGACCTCGATCTGCGCGCGCGTCACCTTGTCGTGCTTCGCGACGATCCGCTCGTTTCGCTCGACGGCGAACGAACGCGCGACGCTACGCGTCGCCTCGTCGCGGCGCTTCCGCGTCTCCTGGGCGTCGTAGATGAGATTCGGCACGAGATACGACCTGACGATCCCGTACAAGAGCCGCGCCGCCTTTTCATCTCCCGGAAACAGGGCCCGCGCCTCGCGGGTGACGAGCGATTCGAGATCGTTCTGCACGATAAGAGCTTCCGTCGGGGCGAGCGATTCATCCCCCTCGGCGATGACCGCGATCCGCGGGTATTCGCGCTGCCTGAGCGTCGAGGCGTCGTTCACGATCCCTCTCTCGAGATAACGAGCCTGAATCCGGAGGCTTTCCCTGCGCATGCGGTCCCTGATCCCTCCGTCGGCGAGAAGCTCGATCGACTCTCGCCTGAGCTCGGGAGCGATCTCCTTCATCCTTTTCACCCGCTCGCGGACGGAGACGTCGCTCTTCCCGGCGACGGCGCCGATCCTTTCGAACAGACCCGCCAGATCCCCCGGCAGGCGGCTCGCCGCAGCGTCGTCCCGGATGAAGACGGGCGGCACCGCGACTGCGGCGCGCGCGCGCGCGAGCTCGATATCGTGATCGCTCAAAGGAACGACGAACGCGAAGGGAGCGACGATGTCGATATCTGCGATGCTCCCTTCCTCGAAGCGGACGCTTTTCTTTTTCTGCGTGGGAGGGAACAGAGCGAGCGAGAGGACGAGAAACGCGGCAAGGTACAGAAGCGGAAGCCGCATCGATTTCTCGAAGCGCGGGAGCGGCACGCGAAACTTGCGCGCGGCTTCCAGATCGGGAGTCTCTCCCGTTCCGGTCTCATGCGAGCTTCGGCTCGTCATACGATCGTCTCCGGCGGCGCTTCGGAGTTCCCGGCTCCGTCCGCCGCCGTTTCCTGCGCCGCGGGGACTCGCTCCGCCCTCGCCGCGAGAGAGGCGCTCTTGAGACTGAACGCCCGGATGATCCGCCGGACGAGCCAGTGCCGCACGACGTCCTCCTCGCCGAACGTCACGAACGCGATCCCCTCGACGCCGTCGAGGATCTCACGCGCCGCGACGAGCCCCGATTGAGCGGGATCGGCGAGATCTATCTGGGTCACGTCGCCGGTCACGATCGCCTTCGAGCTTTCTCCGAGCCTCGTGAGGAACATCTTCATCTGTCCGACCGTGCAGTTCTGCGCCTCGTCGAGGATCGCGAAGGAACCGTTGAGCGTCCGGCCGCGCATGTACGCGAGCGGCGCTATCTCGAGAGCTCCCGATTCGATCATCTTCAGCACCCGCTCCTGGCCTATCATATCCCGGAACGCGTCGAAGATGGGACGCAGGTACGGCTCGATCTTCTCCTGCATATCCCCCGGCAGGAATCCGAGGTTCTCCCCCGCTTCGACGACGGGGCGCGAAATGAAGATGCGCTCGATCGCGCCGTTCTTGAGCGCGGCGAGGGCGCAGGCGATCGCGAGGTACGTTTTCCCCGTTCCGGCCGGGCCGATCGCGAACACGACGTCATGGCTCCGGATCGCGTCGACGTATTCCTTCTGCCGGACGCTTCGCGGAACGACGCTCCGCCGCTTCACGGGAGAATAGTACACGATCGCGTCGTCGAGCGCGCCGATCTTCTCCCCTTCCGCTTTTCCTCCGCGGATCACGGTGAGAACGTCCCCCTCGGTGACGCTGCGGCCCGACCCGGCGATCTCGATGAGCTTCTCGAGCACGCGCGCAAGCTGCTCGATCGTCCGCGGGGAACCCGCGATGATGATCTCGTCGCCGCGCACGACCACGTTTTCGTCGAAATGCTCCTCGATCAATCGAAGATTCCGGTCCTCGACGCCGAGAAGTTTGATTGGATCGATGCCGGCGATCGAGACGATCCGCCTCTTGAAATCCCTTTTCACCATGCCCCCTAAACGCAGAACTCTTGGCTTCCCGCGGAGGAAGCCAAGAGTTCATGAATCATCGCTCATTTACGAGCACGCGTTCACTGAAGGGTATCCTGCCTCGGAATCACGAGCTCCTGGCTCGGGAAGATGAGATCCGGATCCTTGATCCTGTCCTTGTTCGCCTCGTAGATGAGGGTCCATTTCCGGTAATCGCCGTAGATCTCCCAGTACCCGGCGATCTTCCCCAGCCATTCGTCCTGGCTCACCCGGTAGGCATAGGGATATTCGCGCGGGATGGCGAGCTCCCATCCGGCGAGAACCCAGTCGGGATCCTCGATGAGCTCCTTGTTTCCCCGCCAGATGCGCGGCCACTTGAGCGGATCCTTGTAGATCTCCTCGCGGGACGCGAGCGTCCAGAGGCATTCCCCGTACTGGAGCTTCCAGCTCTTCGGAAGCTGCGAAAGCGTCTGGAGCTGCATCGTGAGCTCGTCGATCTCCGCGCTGTAGGCCGCATAGGCCTTTTCGGCCTCGCGGAGATCGCGGGTAAGGGTCTTTATCTTCTCCTTGTTCCGGGTGAGCGCCGTTTCCGCGCTCTTGGCTCGATCGTTGAGCGCCTGGAGCTCGGCCGCGAGAGCCTTGCAGTACGCTTCCTTGTCCTTTTTCGAGAGCTTCTTGTACTCGGTGTCTTCGTAATATTCGCCCTTCGCGATATCGACGGGCCTCGGCCGATAGTTGCTGCAACCGGCGGCGAGAGCGAGAACCATTCCGGCGGCGAGCACAAACCCTGTTCTCCTGGTCACCATAATCATTGCACGCTCCTTGCAGGGTGTCCCTGCTACTCCCTGCCGCTCCCTTTCTTGAGATCGCGAACTTTCTGTTTGAGATCCTCCGGCTTCGCTTTCACCTGTTCGATT
>JBFYZM010000284.1:0-4103 GCA_041309505.1 Candidatus Krumholzibacteriota bacterium | reverse complement strand
CTGTCGTGGCAAATGACCTCGTTCTTGAGCCCCTCCATGAGGCTCCTCGTGATGGCGGCCGGGATCGGTGTGAGGAAGCTCGCGTGATACGAGTAGAAGCGGAGGTCCGCGAACGGAACCAGAAGAAAGACGCGTTTCTGGTGGCGCACCTCGGCGAGCGTCTTCATCATGTCCGCGTAGGTGAGGACGTCGCTGCCGCCGATGTCGAACGATCGCCCCGCCGTTTCGGGGATCTCGAGAACGCCGACGAGATACTTGATCACGTCGCGGACGGCGATCGGCTGGCAGCGATTGAGCGCCCACTTCGGTATGGGCACGACGGGAAGCCGGTTCACGAGATGCTTGATGATTTCGTACGACGCGCTTCCGGAGCCGATGATGATCGCCGCGCGCAGAATCGTCACGGGGACTTCGCCGAGGCGGAGCTCGTCCGCGACCCTGATGCGGTTGCGAAGGTGCGTCGAAAGCTTCGTGCGTATGTCTCCGAGCGCGCCGAGATAGACGATCCGTTTCACTCCTTTTTCCTGGGCGGCGTTGCGGAAATTGATCGCCGCGCGGAGGTCCGCGGCCTCGAACTCCTTCTGACCGAGGAGGAGCGAATGGATGAGGTAGTAGGCGGTGTGAACGCCGTCGAGGGCCGCTCTGAGCTGATCGACGTCGAGAGCGTCGGCGTAGACCGCCTCGACGCTGGGCCAACGCTCGCTGTACTCGGGCGACCTGCCCCGCACCATGATGCGCACGCGATAGCCCCGGGAAAGGAGCTCGGGGATGAGCCGTCCGCCGATGTATCCCGACGCCCCCGTGACGAGCACGGTTCCGATCGAGGCGTCGGGCTTCGAGGGAAGATCCTGAGTGTAGCGATACTCCCGTTTCGCGAGTATGGAGTTGAGACTGCTGTTGATCTGATCGTTTGCCATGGACGTCCGCTCCCGGGAAGCTCACCTCGAGATATCGGGTATGATGCCCATCTTCCGGTAGATCGGATGGAGGACTTCTCTCATCGCCTTGAGCCTGCTCGCGAAGACGATCCCCCCGGCGACGCAGACGCCGCCGCCGATGGCGAGCGTGAGCGGGGCGCCGATCCGGCTCGCGAGGGCTCCCGCGAAGAGGCTCCCGAAGGGCGCCATCCCTATGAACGCCATCGTGAAGAGACTCATGACCCTTCCCCGCTTGTCGTCGTCGACGATGGTCTGAATCACCGTATTGCTGCAGGCCATCTGCGCCATCATCCCGAGACCGGCGACGAACGCGAGGATCATCGACAACCATACTACGTGCGAGAGCGAAAAGGCAATAAGGCCGACGCCGAAAACCATCGCGGCGGCCGTGATGATCCGTCCGAAGCCGCGAATGCTCTTCCGCATGGCGAGATACACCGCGCCGACGAGCGAGCCGAGCCCGGTCGCGCCCATGAGAAAGCCGAGCGTATGCGCGCCCCCTCCGAGAACGTCCTTCGCGAACACGGGCATGAGAATGTGGAACGGCATTCCCATGAAGCCGATGAGGGCGAGCAGGAGGAGAATGTCGCGCACGGGCGCGAAGCCCGCGACGTATGCGAAGCCTTCCCTGAGCCCGTCGATCATGCGCCCGTTCGCCGGCCTCGCGGGAGGCGGCGCGACGCGCATCGCGAGCAGCGCGGCGATCACGGCGACGTAGCTGATCGCGTTCACGAGAAAGCAGATCCCCTCGCCGAAGGCGCCGATGAGAATGCCCGCGATCGACGGCCCGATGAGACGCGTGGCGGTCACCATCGCCGAGTTGAGCGCGATCGCGTTCGCGAGGTCCTTCTTGCGTTCGATCATCTGGACGATGAACGACTGGCGCGCCGGCATGTCAAAGGCGTTGATGGTGCCGAGAATAACGGCGAGCACGACGAGGTGCCAGACCTCGGCCGTTTCCGTCAGAACGAGGATCGCGAGAGTCGCCGCCTGAAGCAGCGAGAGCGTCTGCGTGACCACGATGGTGCGGTGGCGGTTCCATCGATCGGCGAGAACGCCGGCGAAGGGGGCGACGAGAAACGTGGGAATCTGCCCGGCGAAACCGACGACGCCGAGGAGGAGCGCGGAATGCGTCAGACGGTAGACGAGCCAGATCATCGCGATCTGCTGCATCCACGTGCCGATGAGGGAAATGCCCTGCCCGGCGAAGAAGAGGCGGTAGTTGCGGGATCCGAGCGCGCGGAAGGCAAAGGCGAATCTCGCCGACTCCGTCGATTCCTTCGTGTGAGTTGCCGATTTGTCCACGATTCCGAATCTGCCTTTCGTGCCGATCCGCCGGCCCGGCGGCGCGCGCACCGCGACGGGGATACATTATAGGAAACAATTTATCTATTACAGTGTATAATGCCACAGGTAAAATACATGATCGTAATGGCGATATCGGAGGGACGATGAACGTTCGAACAGTTCGCGTGATCGTGCTCGGCGCGGCGGCGCTCTGCGCGCTCGCATGCGCGGGGTGCGGAGGCGGGGGGGACGAAAACGCGAAATTCGAGAAGCTCGCGAAGCGCTACTACCGGGAGTACTTTCGCGCGAATCCCACGTACGCCACCTGGGCCGGAGAGCACCGGTACGATCGCGATCTGGACGACGTGAGCCGTGAAGCATCCGACGCCAGGCTCGAAAGCGCGAAGGCGTATCTGGCCGGGCTCGGCGACGTCGAAACGGCCGGGCTCTCGCCGGACAATCGCATCGACGCGGAGATACTGGCGAACAACATCAGGCTCGACGTCTTGCTCTACGAGGATATGCGGACGATCGAGACGAATCCGATGTTATACACGAACTTCCTCGGGAATTCGATCTACTATCTGATGGCGAGGGATTTTGCGCCCCTGGACGAACGTCTCGACGCGGCCGCCGATCGCCTCATGCAATTCCCGGCGGCGGTGGAGCAGGCGATGGCGAATCTGTCCAATCCGCCGAAGCCGTACACCGAGATGGCAATAAGCCAGAATCGCGGCCTGATCGCGCTCGTCGAGCGGGATCTGCTCCGGGAGGCGGAAAGAACGCCGGCCAGGAAGAAGAAGGTCGAGAAAGCGGCGAATGTCGCGCTCGACGCGCTTAAAACGTTCCAGGAGTTTCTCGAAAAGGATCTCCTGGACCGCTCGCTCGGGGAGTACCGGCTCGGCGACCGAGTTTTTCGCCGTCTGGGCGACGGCTTGCTCCAATCGGACATGTCTTCCGAGGAGATCGTCGCGGCCGCGTACGCCGAGATGGACCGTGTGCACGGCGAAATGTACGAGCTCGCCGTACCCCTCTTCGCGGAGATGACGGGTACCCGGCCGCCCGCGAATCCGAACCGGGCGGAACGGACGGCGATCGTTCGAAAGGTGCTCGATGAGATCGCGAAGGATCATCCGAAACCGGCGGAGCTTCTCGACGCATGCAAGGCCGCTTTCGCGGAGGCGGAGACATTCGTGCGGGAGCGGGATATTCTCACGATTCCCGACGAGCCCATCGAGATCGTCTGGGCGCCCGAGTATTCGCGCGGTCTCTCCATCGTCGCGCTCGAGGCCCCGGGACCGCTCGACCGGGGGATGAAATACAGTTTCTTCGTATCGCCGGTTCCGGAGGATTACGATCAACGGGAAACGGATTCGTATCTTCGCGAGTACGACGACGAGATGATCAGGTTGGTGACGATTCACGAGGCGATGCCCGGACATTATGTGCAGTTCGCCTATGCAAACCGGAATCCGTCGATGGTGCGGACGGTCTGCTTCAACAGCGCCTTCGTCGAGGGTTGGGGAGTGTACTGCATGGAGCTCATGAACGAGCTCGGATTCCGGGGCGGCGACGCGCGGTTCGATCTCACGTGGAAGAAGTTTTATCTCCGCGTTCTCACCAACGCGATCATCGATTCGGGGATGCACCGGGAAGGAATGACGGAGAGCGAAGCCATGCTCCTCCTGACCGAGGACGGATTCCAGGAGGAGTCGGAGGCGGCGATCAAATGGCGCCGCGCGATGGTCAATCCCGGGTACCTTTCGACCTATTTTTCCGGTTACCTGGAGATCCGCCAGCTGAGGATGGAAGCCGAGCAGCGTCTGGGCGACCGGTTCAATCTCAAGGACTTCCACGAGAAGCTGTTGCGCCAGGGAG
>JBFYZM010000283.1:0-5129 GCA_041309505.1 Candidatus Krumholzibacteriota bacterium | reverse complement strand
AAGACGATCGCCCGCGCGAGCTCCGCGTGATCCCGCGGCGGAACGAGGATCCCCTCGCGGGACGGATCCAGAATCGTGCGGTAGCCGGGGATGTCGGACGCCGCGATCGCCACGCCCGAAGCCATGGCCTCGAGGAGCACGATCCCGAAGCTCTCCTGTCCCGTGGCCGGTGAGCAGAATATATCGGCGGTTGCATAGTACCTCGGCAGATCCTCGGGGGACACGCGCCCGATCCATTCCAGCTTCGCGCCGTGAAGGTCGGACGGGCGGGGGCAGAGACCCGCGCGGATCCCTTTCTCGCCGACGATCATGAAACGCACGTTTCCGCCGAGCTCGCGCCCCACGAGCGGCATCGCCTTGCAGAGATAGGGAACCCCCTTGCGCGGATCCATTCTTCCGACGAAGAGCACGTTGACGCGTCCGTCCCGGAACTGCGCGAGAGGCTCGACCCCCGGTCGGAAGCGCGCGCAGTCTATCCCGTTCGGAACGATCTCGTAGTCGCCGGGGAAGTATTTGCTCACGAAAACCCGGGCCGCCTCCGATACCGCCAAGCGCCGATCGAGCCGGCGCGCTTTCCTTTCGAGATATCGCCGGAAAAACCAGTAAAAGAAATTGCGATCGGCGGCGGCGTGAAAGGTCCCGACCACTTTCTGCCAGGGAAGCGCGCTTTCGAGCGTGAAGAGGGGCAGGGTAGGGACGAGCGGGCAGTGCGCGTGCACGACGTCGAACCGCTCACGCTCGAAGATGCGCCGCAGCTCTCCGCGAAGCCCGGCGCCGACCGTCATGTTGACCCAGGCGCCGTTCACGGGAACGAGCACGTTGCGCCCTATCCGTATGACGCCCGGCTCGTCGGGCTCCGATCCCGTGTAGCGCGTCGTGACGATCGTGACCTCGTGGCCGAGCTTCCGGAGCTCTTTCGCGGAGAAATGGGTCACCTCCGTGACGCCCCCGGGCCGGGGGTAGTACGATTGGGTCACGATGCCGATCTTCATGCTTTACGCTCTCCCGAAGCGCCTGAACATGCACCATTGGTCGGCGTTCCGCGCGATGAAACGCTCGACTGTCGCGTATATTTTCGCGAGCGCGTCCCGCTCCGGAAGCGATCCGATTTCCTGCGCGCTCATGATACGCTCGACGTGCAGTATATGCTCTTTGTTTCCCATGCGCCTGCAACAGCACCCGAGGACCGGCGCGCCCGAGGCTCGCGAAAGTCTCGCCGGACCGTCGGGGAGCCGCGTCGCCTTTCCGAAGAACGGCAGATCCACCCCTCCCGTATAGATATTGCCGTCGACGAGTAGGATGACGATGCCGTTCGAGGCGAGCGCTTTGAGGAGTTTCCGGTACGAGTCGTCCGGACCGATCACCTCGATGCCCCGTTTTTCCTTCGCTTCCCTGACCGCCCCCGTGAGGAGCCGGTTCATCTGAATTCCGGCGACCACATGAAGGCGGTAACCGAGCGCTTGCAGACATCGAGCCCCGAGCTCCCAGCTTCCCGTATGCACCGAGACGAGAACGACGCCTTTCCCTCCGGCGAGCGCCCGATCGAGCTCGTCTCGTCCCTCGATCTTCCACCATCCGAGAATGGTATCGTCATCCCATTCGCTCGACGCGAACATCTCGACGAGGTTCGTCGCGTGCAGCTTGAAAATAGCGAAGACCCCGCCGGTCGTCGCCGCGAGCCCCGCCGCCGCCATATTCTCCGCGACGTTGCGTCTTTTCGCGCGGGAGAACGCGAAGTCGAAGCAGGCGCACACCCCGGCGGCGCCGCTCCTCACGGGGGCGGGGGCCGCGTTCGCCAGAGCTGCAATCAACATAAAGGTTATCTTTCCAATGTGTTCCACGTTTTCGGGGAGCATACGGCTCCCGGAACGCCGATGTCAAGCTCCATGAAACGGAGGACGGGCAAGCCCCGCGCGCCTTCGAACGTCATGGCACGGTTCTGGCTCATTCCGGCGACGGCGTCTCAAAGGGGGATTTGCGTTGCAAACTTCGAATGAAACCACCCTGTTCATGCAAAAAGCGATCTATTACGTGAGCAAGCCGATCGCGGCGCGCGGCATGCTCGAGCTCACCGATCGATGCCTCTACTTCCAGGTATTTCCGTTCGACGCGTCGTTCGGGATCAAGAACGTCACGATCGGGGTCGACGCGATCGGAAGCGTGACCATCGAAAAGGGGGACCTGCACCCGAAGGTCATCGTCATGGCGGAACGCAAGTACGAGTTCGTGCTTTCGAAAGGGCAACAGCTCTACGATCGCCTGAAAGAGCTTCAGCGAAATCCGCTTCAGCAGGGACGGGACGACGAGATCCCGGCCACGCTCGATTGCTCATGCGGCAGGAAAGTCGAGAACGTCTTCCACTTCTGCCCCTGGTGCGGGAAGAAGCTCTAGCCTCCACGGCGCATTTTTTTTCATTGTGAAGCCGCCCTGCATTTGTTAGATTCCATCAGGAATAGGGGCGATCCTTGTCCTGTATGGGATTGCGAGAGATATCAGAGGAGGTTTCGATGTTCCGGGTCGGTGCTTTTGTATTGATAGCGCTGGTGCTTTCCCTATCCTTGGGCTGCAACGAGAAAACGTCGGAAGCCCAAGAGACAGGTCTGGAACTCGGCTTCATGAACTGCATCACGTTCAATGCCTGGGTATTCATTGATGGTCAAAGCGCCGAAAACCTCAAAGGTTCATACTCGAGCGAGCGTGCATGGTTCATCGATGTCGCGGCGGGCAACCACACGCTGTACGTGGAATCCAACCTCGTCGTGTCTGCGGGGAATACGAAATTTTGCTGGACGGAGAATTTCAGCGTCGCCGACGGTCAGGTCACGTATCTCACCATGGATTGCGACAGCACGGTATGTCCCGCGAGCGAGTAAGGCACGTCGGGTGAGAGCGGCCGGGACCGGATCCCCGCCCCCGAACATTGCACTTTTCATGCGCCCTTTCTCAATACGGGAGAGGGCGTTTTTCTGCGCGCCCTCCGGACGTCGGGGAACCAATACAACCTCTTATCAAGCACTATGTTAGAAAACGCCCGCAACTTCCGGCCGTGGCATGGTACTTGCGGTCGTTCCGAAATGCCGGGGTGGGCGTTTTGTCGAATCGACGCGCGTTTCAGCGCCCCGGCGTGAATTGAAAGGGAGGGGTATGGCAGTCTTCAATTATGCCGGCGGAGAGATAAACGCGAAGATCGTCTATTACGGCCCCGGTCTCAGCGGAAAGACGACGAACCTCGAGTTCATTTATTCGAAGCTTCCCCGCGAAAACAAGGGCAAGATGGTATCGATGAAGACGCGGACCGACCGGACCCTCTTCTTCGATTTTCTCCCGATCGACATCGGCGAGATAAACGGAATGAAAGTGCGCTTCCTGCTGTACACGGTGCCCGGTCAGGTCTATTACAACGCGACGCGCAAGCTCGTCCTGAAGGGCGTGGACGCCCTCGTATTCGTCGCGGATTCCGCCCCTGACCGCATGCAGGAGAACAGGGAAGCGATTCAGAATCTCGAAGACAACCTGAACGATCTCGGATTGAGCCTGAAGACGATTCCCTGGGTGATCCAGTTCAACAAGCGCGATCTTCCGAATCGTCTCGAGCGCGAGATCATGGAAAAGGAGCTCAACCCAGACGGCATTCCGAGCTTCGAGGCGGTCGCGAGCAAGGGCGGGGGCGTATACGAGACGTTCGCGGGCATCGCGAAGCTCGTTTTCAAGAACATGCAGGAGGAGCTGAAGGACCCCGACAGGAGACGCGAGACTCGCGAGCCGCGAAAGCAGGAGCACCTCAATATCGAAGTCGTCGCGAAGGGTTCACGGAAAAGCGACTCAGAGACAGATGAGAGCGACTATAGAAGCAGCGCGGAGAAGAGAGAAGAGGAGCCCAAGTCTGTCTCTGAGTTCGTAGACAACGTTCTCAAGGACAGGGATCGTTCCCCGGGAGTCGACCTCGGCGCGACGCGCGAGGGATACGAGGATTACGGCCACCTCGTCGATCTGAACGGCGAGGAGCCGCAGGGAAGCGACGCTTCGGCGAGCCGGATGAAGCCGGGGGACATCGTGTCCGATCCCGTCGAGAAGCTCAAAGCGAAGATTGCGGTGCAGGACGCCGTCGAGCGCCCGAAAGCGGAGCCGCGGCCGCATCTCGAGGTCGTCGAGGAGAAAGTGATCCGCGTCCCGGTCCACCTCTCGAAGGAAGAGGCGACGAAGGAGATCCAGCTCAACATCATCATCGACATCGCCGTCGATTGAGCACGGGGAGCGCGCGAAAAGACTTGACCCGATCCGCGAGAGAATGTGAGAATCGGTACCGGAGCACTAGGCAGGCTCCGGTTTTTTGATTATATTGTAGGATATAGGGGGAATGATCATGGCGAAAATATTGATCGTCGATGACGAAGTGAACGTGCGGAAGCTCTACAGCGAGGAGCTTCAAGGCGAAGGGTACCACACGATAGCGGCGTCCTCCGTCAAGGAGGCGCTCGAGTCGGTGGAGAAGGAAGATCCCGATCTCGTCATTCTCGACATCAAGCTCGGCGAGGAGAGCGGCATCGACGCGCTCATGAAGATCGCCAAGCAGCGGAAGCACTTGCCGGTGATCCTGAATTCGGCGTATTCGATCTATCGGGACAATTTCCAGACGTGGGCGGCGGACGCGTATATCGTGAAATCGGTCGATCTCGCGCCGCTGAAGGAGAAGATACGGGATCTCTTAACAACGCGGAGTGTGACGGCGTGATGATGAAGAAGGCTCTCGTACTGTCGATGATTCTCGTGTTCGGCTCCGTCGCCTCGTTCGCGCAGACCGGGAGCGAACCGGCGCGACCGAGCGTATTCTCGGATTATCTGAATCCCCAGACGGGAGCGTCGTTTCTCCACGTGCCGGGGCTGAGCTTCTCGACCTCGGCCGGGTTCTCGTATTTTTCGGTCGGGGGCGGCGACTCGTTCGGGATGGGATACTACATGGGGCACTTCGGCCTCAAGCTCTCGAGCTCCATCAGCCTCAACTGGGACGTCGGCGTCGGCTCGGTTATGAAGAGCACGAGCGAGTACAGTCAACCGCAGTTCTTCCTGCCGAACGTGGATCTGACGTACCGGCCGAGCGAGAGCTTCATGCTGAAGCTCGAATACCATCA
>JBFYZM010000282.1:0-6141 GCA_041309505.1 Candidatus Krumholzibacteriota bacterium | reverse complement strand
CGCTCCCCGACGTTCGCGACGGCCTCAAGCCGGTCCACCGGCGGATCCTGCTCGCGATGAACGACCTCGGCATCGCGCACAACAAGCCGTACCGCAAGTCCGCGAAGCTCACCGGAGACGTGACCGGCAACTACCATCCCCACGGCACGTCCAGCGTCTACGACGCGGTCGCCCGCATGGCGCAGGATTTCTCGATGCGTTATCCCCTCGTCGACGGCCAGGGGAACTTCGGCTCCGTGGACGGCGACCCGCCCGCGGCGGAACGATACACCGAGGTGCGGATGACGGAGATCGCCGAGGAGCTCCTCGCCGATCTCGAAAAGGAAACGGTCGAGCTCGGGCCCAACTACGACGAGACGCGCCAGATGGCGCTCGTGCTGCCGGGCAAGGTGCCGAACCTCCTCATCAACGGGGCCGCCGGCATCGCCGTCGGCATGGCGACGAATATCCCCCCGCACAACTTCTCCGAGATCGTCAGCGGACTCAAGCTGCTCCTCGACAAGCCGGCCGCGACCGCCGAGGAGATCGCGAAGGTCGTCACGGGCCCGGATTTCCCGACGGGCGGCATCATCTACGGAAGGGCCGGCATCCGCGAGGCCTACACGACCGGCAGGGGGAAGATCATTCTGCGCGCCCGCGCGACGATCGAAACGCAGAAGAGCGGCAGGATGAGCGTCATCGTGAACGAGATCCCCTATCAGACCAACAAGGCCTCCATCATAGAAAAGATCGCCCACCTCGTGCGCGACGGGAAGATCGAGGGCATCTCCGACATCCGCGACGAATCGGACAAGGAAGGGATGCGCATCGCCATCGAGCTCAAGAAGGACGCCTACCCGAAGGTCGTTCTCAACCAGCTCTTCGCCCACACGAATCTTCAGGTGACCTTCGGGATCATCATGCTCGCGCTCGACAAGATGCGCCCCGTCGTCATGAACCTCAAGGAGCTCATGGAATGCTTCCTCGCGCATCGCGAGGACGTCATCACCCGGCGCACGAAGTACGACCTCGCCCGGGCCGAGGAGCGCGCCCACATCCTCGAAGGGTACAAGATCGCGCTCGACAACATCGACGAGATCGTCCAGCTCATCAAGAAGAGCTCATCCCCCGACGAGGCGCGCAAGGGGCTCGTGAAGAGGTTCAAGCTCTCGGAAATCCAGGCGCAGGCGATCCTCGACCTGCGGCTCCAGCGCCTCACCGGGCTCGAACGCAAGAAGATCGAGGACGAATACCTCGAGCTCATCAAGAAGATCGAATTCTACCGCTCGATCCTCGAGAGCCGCACGCGGCTCCTCGGGATCATCCGCGACGAGCTCGACGACCTGAACACCCGCTTCGGCGACGAGCGCCGGACCGACATCGTCGATCAGGAGGGAGAGTTCCAGATCGAGGATCTGATCGCCGAAGAGAACATGATCATCACGATCACCCATACCGGCTACATCAAGCGCATCCCGACCGGGACGTACCGGCGCCAGCGCCGCGGCGGGAAGGGGATCTCCGGGATGGGTATGAAGGACGAGGATTTCATCGAGCATCTCTTCATCGCCTCGACGCACAGCTATCTGCTCTTCTTCACGGACAAGGGGCGGTGCTTCTGGGTGAAGGTGCACGAGATCCCGCAGGGCGGGCGCCTCGCCCGCGGCAAGGCGATCGTGAACCTCCTCGAGATGTCGCGCGACGAGAAGGTCACCGCCTTCGTCCCCGTGAGCGATTTCACACAGGACGCCTATCTCATGCTCGCGACGAAGGACGGCTTCATCAAGAAGACGCATATCTCCGCCTACGCGAACCCGCGGCGCGGCGGCATCATCGCGGTGATCCTCCGCGAGGGGGACAGCCTCATCGCGGCGAAGCTCACCTCGGGGAGCGACGACATCATCCTCGCGAAGCGCAAGGGGAAGGCTATCCGGTTCGGCGAGAAAGACGTCCGCGACATGGGCCGCTCGACCCAGGGCGTGACGGGAGTCAAGCTCGACAAGGACGACAACGTCGTGTCGATGGTCGTCGTGAAGCGCGGGGGCGAGCTTGTCGCCGTGACCGAGCACGGCTACGGCAAGCGCACGAGAATCGGCGACTTCAGGAATATCAAGCGGGGCGGCAAGGGGGTCGTCGCCATCTCCACCGACTCGCGGAACGGCGATCTCGTCGCGGTCAAGGAAGTGATCGAGGAGGACGAGGTGATGATCATCACGCGCAACGGGATCATCATACGCTCCCCGGTCAACAGCATCTCCATTCTCGGGAGACCCGCGAAGGGCGTGAAGCTCATCAGCCTCGCCGAGGGAGACGCCGTCGTCGACGTCACGCTCATGGCCGGCGAGAAGATTCCGGAAGGCGAAATCGCGGAAGGGGACGAGGGGGAAGAAGTGGACGGGGAAGATATCGGCGACGAGACCGGCGACGAAGAGGCCGAGGCGGCCGAAGATGAAACCGGCCGGGAGCCCGAAGAGAAGTAGATGCGGTCAACCCGGATCACGCCATCGACGGCCCCGCGCGAGCGAGCCTACCTGGTCGGCATAACGCTGCCCCGCGCGAGGCGCGAGGACGAAGTCCAGAACCTCGCCGAGCTCGAGCTCCTCGCCCGCAGCGCGGGCGCCGAGGTCGTCGGGCGGACCCTGCAGTCCCGCACCCGCATCGACGGCACCACCTTCGTCGGCAAGGGGAAGATCGAGGAAATCGCCCGGGAGATCCACGAGCACGGCGCCAATCTCGTCATATTCGACGACGACCTGACCCCTGCCCAGGCGCGCAACATCGAGAAGATCCTCGAAATCAACGTCATCGACCGCACGGAGCTCATCCTCGATATATTCGCGAGGCGCGCGCGCACGCGGCAGGCGCGGATCCAGGTGGAGATCGCGCAGCTCAACTATGCCCTGCCGCGGCTCAGGCGCCTCTGGGAGCACCTCGGCCGCCAGGCGGGAGGCATCGGAACGAGGGGCCCGGGCGAGACGCAGATCGAAGTCGACCGCCGCAAGGCCCGCGACCGGATGGCGAGCCTCGAACGCGAGCTCGAGAAGATTCATCGCGGCGCCGGGGAGCGCCGCAAGCGGCGCGAGGGGATCTTCAACGTCACGATCGTCGGCTACACGAATGCGGGCAAATCGACGCTCCTCAACCGCATCGCGGGGAGCGGCGTCCTCGAGAGCGACCGCCTGTTCTCGACCCTCGACTCGACGACGCGACGCGTCGCAAGCCCCGGGGGGGAGCCGTTCCTCCTCACCGACACGATCGGATTCATCAGAAAGCTCCCGCACCACCTCGTCGAGAGCTTCAAGCTGACGCTCCTCGACGTGCGGGAGGCGGATCTGCTCCTCCACGTCGCGGACGCCTCGATCGACCGCTGCGAGGAGCACATCGGCGTCGTCAACGGCGTTCTCGAAGAGGTTCTCGAGAGGGGCGGCCGCGAGAAGCCCGGAGACGGCGCCCGGCGAGGTCCCAGGGACGACGAGGCCCCGCTCGCGAGCGTGCCGACTGCTCTCGTCCTCAACAAGATCGATCTGATCGAAGACTCCGGTCGCAGGAACGCGCTCCGCGTCAGGCACCCGGACGCCGTCCTCGCGAGCGCCGCGACGGGCGAAGGGACGGAAGAGCTTCTCGAGATCGTCGAGTCGCATCTCGGCAGGGAGCTCATCGAAGCCGAGGTTCTCGTGTCCCCCGAGGAAGGCCGCGCCATCGCCCTGATCGAGCGCTCGGCGAAGGTCCTCTCGAGAAAGCTCGCGGGAGACCGCATGGTTTTCAGGATTCGGATACGGAAGCGGGAGATCGCGATTCTCGAGAAGGAGAAGGCCGTTCGCGTGCGGCGCGCGTCGTCCTCATGAGCCGGACGGCATGTCCTTTTTGAACCGCAGCTTGTCTCCGTCTATCGTGACCCACGGATATCTTTGAACAATCTGCTCGCGCTGCGAGTCTAAGGCGGGGCTCGCCGCCTTGGCGGCGTACTGGTAGTCGAGCCGCACGGCGATGAAACGCCCGAGGATCACGAAGAGCAGCGGCACCACGAAGGGCACGAACCTCCGCCACCCCCGATGCGCGATGAGCCGCGAGCAGTAGACCGCGCCCGCGGAGAGCACGAGGACGAATCCGATCGATACGAGATAGAGGTGCCGGATGTTGAGCCAATCCTCCGGGAACTGGAAGAACACGAACGGGAGCAGCATGATGTAGGTCCATGCGATGAAGAAACGGATCGTGTGATTGCCGAAGATGAAGCCGAAGAACGAATAGGAGACGATCGTGAGCGCGATGGCGATCCGGATCTCCGTGGCGAGGCCGTAGATGAGCCTCACGGCCGGACCCGCCGCGGCGACGAGATTCGACGTGTGGATCGGGAAGATCATCCGCACGAGGTAGCTGAGGAGGTTCTTGGCCGCGTAGAGGACGTACTTGACCGGCCCCGGATTCTCGGCGTAGAAGCGGGGAGAATAGTGGAACAGCTGCGTCTTCAGCACGAGGGCCGCGGCCGCGATCGCGAGAAGGACTATGAAATTCGTGCTGATGACCCGGCGCCCCGTATCCTTCCTGAAGAAATAGTTGAACGCGAGGAATGCGCCGAGGATCGAGAGGCTCGTGCCCCTCGTGAACATCGAGCCGACGAAGAAGACGAGCGAAAGCAGGAACCACGGCGACCGCATCCTGCCCCGGCCGGCGAGCTCGTTCCTGAAATAGAAGATCATCGTGAGAAGGGTGAGCGTCGTGATGAGGAGATCCTCGAGCCCCGACATGATCATGATCGATTTGCCGTAATTGCCGACGGTGAATACGAAGAGAAGCCCCGAGATCACCGCGACCGTGCGGTCGCGGAGCAGCGTCTGCACGAGGAGATAGACGAGAAACGCGTTGAGCCCGTGCAGCAGGAGGTTGAAAAGGAAATAGCCCCGCGGCTCGAACCCGAACCGGTTGAACAGAAAATACGACACGCCGTACACGAGCGGCTGGAATTTATAGGGAGGAGCGTTGTCGAAGAGGGCGGCCTTGGTCTCCGTCATGTGGAGGTTGTGCGCGAGATAGCCGAAATCGTCGCCGTGCCAGAAGCCGTTGTCGAGGGCGATATGGAAATAGAAAAAGCCGAGCGCGAGGAATAGTGCGAGCAAGAGGACATTCAGCAGGAACGGCTTCAATACACCCTCCGGGCTACGAGACGGAACGTAATGGATGGTAATATAGTACCATGCGCCCACGCCGCCGGTCAACATCTGGACGTCTATTGATTTGGTCGACGTGGCACTTCGTCGGCGACGCGGGCTCCGGCCCGGAGCATAGGCCGTTCGTTATGCAGGCGGCGAAAAAGGTGGATTTTTCACCCTCGTTATTGATACTCTTCTTCCATCGGGGCAGGCGATAGATTCGAAGCGGCGATCCTTGCTCCCGAGCGCACAGGCAATCCGGCGGCTTTTGTCAGGGGGGAAAGTATCATGAAAATCAATTCATGGCGTTTTGGGTCGAAAACGATCGGCATCCTTGCCGTTTTGCTGCTGGCTACCTGCGGCAAGGACAAAGTGACGAACGACCCCGATGTCCTCGTATGCGAGGGCGAGAACATCTACGGTCCGCTGGGCGGCGTGATTGAGGTCACGGATACAGACAGCCAGTTTTACGGAGTGCGCATCGTTATCCCGGCAGGCGCGCTCAACGAATGCCGGTCCCTGTATGTCGATGAGGGCTTCGTCGCCTCTCTCCCGGTGGGATGCTCGGGGTATCCCAGAAGCGACGCGCAGTTCGACCTGTCCACGGGCGGCGACAAGCCCTATGACCTGGAGCTGGAATTCCAGTTCCCGGTGGCGAATATGACGGTCGGACCGGACGAACACCCCTGCGCTTTCGGGTACGACAACAGGACCGGGAAATGGAACGTCATAATGCCCGATGAGTTCGACGGCTCCACGATGACGGTCAGGACGACGTATCTCGACATGTGGATGTGGGGAAAGATAAACCGCGAAACGATCGCGACGGAATACCTGATCGGGGCGGTGCAGGAGAAATACGGCGAAGCGGCCTGGAATTCGGCCCTCAGTGGAATCGCCGAGGCCATCAATGTGATGCATACGCTGTACGTCGACCAGACCTGCGCGACCTGGACCAGGATGAGGGACGAGGATCTTCCGGGCCTGATAGATGAACAGGTACTCGTGCTCG
>JBFYZM010000281.1:0-2772 GCA_041309505.1 Candidatus Krumholzibacteriota bacterium | reverse complement strand
CGCTCCGTTGCCCTCCCTGACCTCGACCATCCCCCGCCACGTTCCCCCTTCCGGGACCTTCTCCCCTCTGAGGATTCGCAGAACCTCCTTCAGGTCGTTGTTCAGCGAGAGCAGCGACGTGAGGACGAGCTCCCGCTCGATTTCCTCCCTGCTCTTCGGCACATGCACGGGAAGATCGGGAAACGACTGCGAGGCCGTTTCTTCCTTCAGACGATTTTCGACGTCGACCGTCCGGATCGTTTGATCCCTGCTCATGATCGCGAGGTTATCGATGATATTGGCGAGCTCCCGCACGTTCCCCGGCCAGGGGTAGCTCATGAGCAGATCCATTCCTTCCTTCTCGATGCCCCGAATCCTCCGGCCGTGCTTTGCGCCGGCTTGCGCGACGAAATAGTGGATGAGAAGCGGAATGTCTTCCGGCCGTGCCCTGAGAGGCGGTATCCGGATCTGCACGACTCTGAGCCGGTAGTACAAATCCTTCCGGAATTCGCCCCGCTCGACCGCGGTGTCGAGGGAACGATTCGTCGCGGCGATTATTCTCACGTCGGAACGCACGCGCTCGGAACCTCCGACGCGCGGGAATTCTCCCGTCTCGATGACGCGGAGAAGACGGACCTGCATGTTGAGCGACATCTCTCCGACTTCGTCCAGGAAGAGCGTTCCGCGGTTCGCGCGCTCGAACAACCCCTGCCGTTTCGCCACCGCTCCCGTGAACGATCCTTTTTCGTGCCCGAAGAGCTCGCTTTCGAGGACACCCTCCGCGAGGGAGCCGCAATTCACCGCCTCGAAGAGCCGGTCCCGGCGCTTGCTGGCGATATGTATCGCGCGAGCCATGAGCTCCTTGCCGGATCCGCTCTCCCCCTCGATGAGAACGGGCACTTCCGTCGGGGCCGCCCGAAGCACCGTTTCGAACATTTCGTTGATCTCGCGCGATCGACCGACGAATTTCGCCGCGCTCTTGATCCTGCGGATCGCCGTCGTCTCCGACAGCGCCGCGGCAAATTCGCTTTCTTTCACGGGAAGGGCCAGGTAGCGGTCGACCCCGAGAGAACGCTCCCGGGCGATCGTTTCGGAAGATCTCGAGGGGCCCAGCACGATAGCGTCGAATCCGAAGAAATTCCTCTGGAGGCGTTTGAGTATGGTCAGATAGTTCTTGAATCTGCCGCTGCCGTCGATCGCGAGCACGATCCCCCCGGCAGGCTCCTCCCGCGAAAGCAGGCCGGCGACGTCGGGAAACGTTCGCAGCGGCACTCCTTCGCCGGCGGCCGCTTTGCGGAGCAGCGCTTCGACGCTTGCGCTTTGAACGAGGCCCCACAGTTCCGGATCCATTCCGAACACTCCAAATCACTCGATGCAGTACAGCTTGATCTTTTCCCGAAGGGTCTGCCGGCTTATTCCCAGAACACGGGCCGCCTTCGATTTGTTTCCCGCCGATTCCGCAAGCGTCTTCTCGATCAATATCTTTTCCATGCTCTCGAGGCTCATCGGATAGATCCCGCCGGGGCTCTTCGTCTCTCCGGCGGCGGCGGCCGGAGCTTCCCCATGCACGATCTCCGGCGGAAGATGCTCGGCCAACAATTCATCTTCCGCTTCGAGCAGCATCGCGCGCTCGATCACGTTCTTGAGCTCGCGAACGTTGCCGGGCCAGCGATATCCCTCGAGCAGCTTACCGACCGCCGGGCTCACCTTCTTCACTCCCTTTTTGAACTCCCGGTTGAAAACGGAGATGAAGTGGTTCGCGAGCGGCACGATATCCTCGGTGCGCTCCCGGAGCGGAGCGAGATGTATCGGAATAACCTGCAGCCGGTAGTAGAGATCGTTCCTGAATCTGCCCTCTTCGATCGCCCGCTTGAGATCCCGGTTCGTCGCCGATATAATTCGCGTGTTGACCCGGAGGTCCTTGACCCCTCCGACGCGTCTGAACGTTTTATTCTCGATGACGCGGAGGAGACGGCTCTGGAGGGTGACGCCCATTTCCCCTATTTCGTCCAGAAAGATCGTCCCTCCCTCGGCGAGTTCGAAGAGCCCCTTTTTGCGGAACTTCGCGTCGGTGAAAGCCCCCTTCTCGTGCCCGAAAAGCTCGCTCTCGAGGAGCGTTTCGGGAAGAGCCGAGCAATTGATCTCGAGAAACGGGAACTCGGCGCCGCTGCATTCGTGAACCGCGCGCGCGACGAGCTCCTTGCCCGTCCCGCTCTCTCCTTGTATGAGGATCGTGCTCGCCTTGCTCGCGCCGATCTTCTTGATCTTCTCGAAGACCTGCTGCATCACGGCGCTCCGGCCGATGAAATTCTTGAAGTTGTAGGCTTCGCGCTCTCTCTTGCGGATATCCCCGAGCTCCGCTCGCATGCCGCTCGATTCGAGAGCGTTCCGTATGGCGACCTTCATCTTTTCGAGCTGAAACGGCTTCTGGATAAAATCGTACGCGCCTCCCCTCACCGCTTCCACCGCCGTCTCGATTTCGCCGTACGCGGTCATCATGATGACGGAGACGTCCTCGTCGATCGCTTTGATCTTCTTGAGCACCTTGAGCCCGTCGATATCGGGAAGCTTGAGGTCGAGGATCACGCAATCGACCGGATCTTCCTCGAACTTCTTGACCGCCGTGAGGCCGTTCGGCGCTTCCGACACCTCGTAATCGCCCGCGAGCGCCTCGCCGAGCGACCAGCGTATCGCTTTTTCGTCGTCGACGATGAGAATCCGCTTACCCATTGCGCATACCTCGCTCCGTTATCCCCGCCGCGGACCGCTTCGCCGTGGCCAGCGTTTTCCTCG
>JBFYZM010000280.1:0-10965 GCA_041309505.1 Candidatus Krumholzibacteriota bacterium | reverse complement strand
GAGACTGTTCAATTCGACGATCGATACCCCTTCTTTAGGTTGAACCAAGAGCTCTTGGTCCACATAGCGATATGTTCCGGTCGGCAATTCCAGAGTCACGATCCTCCGGGAGGGAGAAGGAACATCTGTTCTCAGGGGTAAGGGGCAAAAGAAAAGCAATACAAACAAAAGGATAGGAAGCCTTCCCGTCATTTGATTTCTCCTTGTCTTGGGCGACACTAAGTCCAATGGCTAAGCCACATTTGATCACACCCCCAAGCATGACCCCGCGTCGAACCAAGATAATTCCCAATTTATTGGATAATTCTAATTATATGATATTGATTATTGCAGATTCTGTCAATGGGGGATTTGGGGTGGAAATGCCGCCGCGGCCTACTCGCCGAGCATTCCGGAGACGAAAAGCTCGGGATCGAACCGCTCGATATCCTCCAACCCCTCGCCGACGCCTACGTAGATGACGGGTATGCGAAGGTTCCGCTGGATCGTGACGACGGCGCCCCCTTTCGCCGTGCTGTCGAGCTTCGTGAGAACGAGCCCCGATATGGGGAGCGCCGCGGTGAACGCCTCGGCCTGCCGGAGGCTGTTCTGCCCCGTATTGGCGTCGAGAACGAGCCAGCTCTCGACGCCCACCCCCTCGATTCGCGTCGAGAGAACGTTGACTATCTTCTTCAGCTCATCCATGAGATTGATCTTCGTGTGGAGCCGCCCGGCGGTATCGACGATCACGATATCGGCGTTCTTCGCCTTCGCCGATTGCACCGCATCGAACGCGACGGCGGCGGGATCGGCGCCGCTTCTCTGCCGGACGATCGGCACCCCGGCGCGCTCGGCCCAGAGCTCGAGCTGCTCGACCGCCGCCGCGCGAAACGTGTCGCACGCCGCGAGGACGACCGAGTGCCCCTCGTTCTTCAGAACATACGCAAGCTTTCCTATGGTACTTGTCTTCCCGACTCCATTTACACCGACGATCACAATGACGCGAGGGCGCCCTATCGGCGGGGCGGGAACGGGGGTTTCCTTGACGATCGAGAGAAGCTCGTCGGCCATGATGCGGCGATAATCGGCCGGCCCGGCGGCCGTCCCCGCCTGCGCGCGGAGCCGCTCGACGATCCGTTCCGTCGCCTCCGGTCCAAGGTCGGCCGCGAGGAGAACCCCTTCGAGCTCCTCGAGGGCTTCCGCGCCGAGAGCTCCTCCGGAGAATATCCCCTGGATGGAGCCGAAGAGGCGTTCCTTCGTCCTCCTGAGACCCTGAAACAGCTTTTGCATGCGAATTCCCCGTCAGTTCGAGGAGACTTCCGACGGCACGAGAACCCGCTCGGAGGCGGCGCGGTTCCGGAGAACCTTCTCGATCCCGTCGAAGTCGACCGATACGACGCGCGAGACGCCTCGCTCTTCCATCGTGATGCCGTACAGCGTCTCCGCGACCTCCATCGTTCGCTTGTTGTGCGTGATGATGATGAACTGGGTGTCCTTTTTGAACACCTGGAGCATCCTGAGAAGGCGCTGTATGTTGGCGTCGTCGAGAGGGGCGTCCACCTCGTCGAAGATGCAGAAGGGGCTCGGTTTCGCCTTGTAGAGGGCGAAGAGAAGCGCGAGCGCCGTGAGCGCCCTCTCGCCGCCCGACAGGAGCGAGATGTCCTGAAGACGCTTTCCCTTGGGCCGCGCCGTTATGGCGATGTCCGCCTCGAGAGGATCGGACGCCTCGCTCAGGGCGAGATCCGCTTCGCCCCCCTCGAAGAGGATCCGGAAGGTCTCCTGGAAATTCTTCCGGACGATCTCGTACGTCTCGAGGAACTGGCTTCTGGCCCGCGCGTTGATCTTCTTGATCGCCTCGCCGAGCTCTTCCTTCGCCTTGACGAGATCGGCCTTCTGCGATTCGAGGAAGTCGAGGCGCGTTTTCTTCTCGTTGAACTCCTCGACGGCGGCGAGGTTTACGGGACCGATCGATTCGAGCTTCTTCTTCTCCCGGTCGAGCATTTCCCTCGTGACGGCCGCTTCCTCGTCGGTGAGGGGAAGCTCTTTTCCCTCGACGTAGCAGCCGAGATCGGCGGCGTACATCTCCCTCGCCTTGTCGACGAGGTTGCGCATCTGCGTCTCGAACGTCGAGAGCGCGATCTTGATTTCGTTCAGCCGTTCGAATATCCGCTCGCGCTCCGCCGCGCGGGTCTTGAGCTCCTTCTCCGCCGCGTCGGCCTCGACGCGCCGCTCCTCGAGACTCCCCGCGAACTCGTCGATGCCCCGCTCGTAGGAACGCTCCTCCTCGAGAAGCCCGAGCACGACCGAGCGCTCGGCTCCGATCGCGGCGGCGAGCTCCGCGAGCTCGGCGTCCGACGCGGAGATCTCGTTGCGACGCTCGCCGGCGATGCCGCGGAACTGGCTTTCCATCTCGGCGAGCCCCTTGAGCTCCTCGCGGTCCTTGTCGAGCGTCCCCTTGAGGGACGCGAGCGCGATCTTCTTCTCGGTGAGCGAGGCCTCGATCTCCTCCTTGCGTTTCTGGAACGAAGCGAGCTCCGTTTCGATATCGGCCGACAGCCGCGCCTCGCCGCTCTCCTCCTGCATCCGGAGCGAGAGCTTCATCTCCTCGAGCTTCGCGAGGATATCGGAGCGCGACGTCTCTATCTCGTCGAGCGTCCTGAGGAGTAGGGAAACCTTCTCCCTGCGCATCGCGTGATCCTTCTCGCAGCTCTGAAGCTCTTCCTTGCGCCCCGAAAGCTCTTCGCGGACCCGCTGTATCTCCCCTTCGAGCTCGCGCACCCGCGCCTGGATATTCTCGCGCGCCGTGCGCTCGTCCTCGCAGGCGACCGTCATGCCGGCGACCTCGCGATCGAGCTCCGGTATCGTTTCGCCGATCCGCTCGAGATCGTTCGTGCGGCCGAGCAGCGAGAACTCCTCGGTGCCGCTCCCCGCGAAATAGATACCCGACGAACCGGAAAACGCCGTGCCGGAGAGCGTCACGGCCGTGGCGCCCTTCCCTTTCTCGGAGGAAACGAACTCGATCGCCGCCTCCGCGCTCTCGAAGACGTACGCGCCGCGGAGCAGATTCTCGACGAGGCCCCGCCGCGAATCGTCGACCGAGACGAACGAGGCGAGTGCGCCGAGGCAGCCGGGGACGTCGCCCGCGCCCGCGCCCCGCTCCGCCGGACGCGCATCCTCCGCGAAGATGCGCACGCGTCCCGGCTTTTTCTCCTCGATTTCGCGGATGAGATCGAGCGCGCTGGAGAACCGGTCGACCACCACACCGTCGAGCATGCCCGCCAGCGCCGCTTCGCACGCGGGGCGGTAGCGGTCCTCGACCTTGAGGAACTCGACGAGCGGCCCCCGCACGCGGCTGTCGCCGCTCGTGAGGACCTGCCGGGCTCCGCCCGGAAATCCCTCGAAATTCTCCTTCATCCTCCGGAGGAGCTCGTATTTGCTCTTCAGGTGGGCGAGCTCCGCGCGCTTCTCGGCGAGCAGCCGCTCACGCTCGAATATCCGTTTTTCCTGCTCCTGAATCGAATCGACGAGGCCCGAACGCTCGCGATCGAGGACGGAGCCTCGCTCCTCGAGCTCCCGGCACGCGGCCGCTCTGACCTCTTTTTCGGCGGCGAGGCCCTGCCCTTCGCGCTCGGCTCCGGATATGCGCTCGCGCGTCTCGGCCGAACGCTCGTCGAGCTCCGAGAGCATTCCTTCGAAATGCTCGAGCGTGCTCTTCACCCTGACCTGGTCCTGGAGAAAATCGAGCTGCGTCTGCTTCATCTCGATCAGCTTCGCGCTGAGCTCCTGGATCCGTTCCACGAGCGCGCGGAATTCCTCCGCGAGAGCGGCCAGCGCTCCCTCTTCCGATACGATCCTCGCGCCCGTCGCCGCGCTGAGCCCCGTCACTTCGGAGGCGCGCTCGACGATATGCGCGAGGCGGCCCTCCGCCTCGGCGATCTCGCGGGAGGCGCGCTCGACGCGGATCCGCGCCTGGCTCTCGCGCTCGGTGAACTGGATCACTTTCTCCTCGGAGGACTGGATCCTCCGGCGGATGTCGTAGCGGCTGTTCTGGAGCTCGGTCCGTTTCCGCTCGAGCTCGAGATGCGCGGCGCGCGCCTCTTCGACCTTCCGCTCGAGATCGGCGAGCGAGCTGTCCTCGCTCCGGGACCGGGTCAGATATTCGGTGAGCTCCGCTTCGGCCGCGCGCCTCCCGCCGGCGATATCCGACAGCTGCGCGCGGATGTTCACGACTTCCCAGCTCCTGATCCTGTCTCTGACGATCTCGTAGCGGCGAGCTTTGGCCATCTGATACTTGAGCGAACGCACCTGCGTGCGAAGCTCCTCGAGTATGTCCTCGAGACGCAGAAGATCGGCGTCGGTGAGGTCGAGCTTCCGCTGCGCCTCCTCCCGGCGCATGCGATACTTGACGACGCCGGCCGCTTCCTCGAACATGAGGCGGCGCTCGCCGTGCAGATCGTTCAGGACCCAATCGATCATCTCCTGCTCGATGACCGAGTACGAATGGCTCCCCGTGCCCGTATCGGCGAAAAGGTCGCGTATGTCCTTGAGCCGGCACGGCATCTTGTTGATGAAATACTCGCTCACCCCGGAACGGTACACCTTCCGCGTGATCGAGATCTCGGCGTAATCGAGCGGAAACTGGCCGCGCTCGTTGTTGATCGTGAGATTCACGGAGGCGTACCCCATCGGCTTGTGCTGCTGGGTGCCGTTGAAAATGACGTTCTCCATCTTCGTGCTGCGGAGCTGACGGGCGCTCTGCTCCCCGAGAACCCAGCGAACCGCGTCGACGATATTCGTCTTGCCGCAGCCGTTGGGGCCCATGATCGCCGTGATCCCCGGCTTGAATTCCAGGTTGATCGGGGCCATGAACGATTTAAAGCCCACCAGCTCGAGTTTCGAAAGGCTCACCGGTTGTATCCTCCCGACGTCATTCGCACGTCATCCGTTCAACGGTTCGCGGCTTCGATGGTAACGACCCGCGCATACCCGACTTTATTGAGTCCCAGGAGATCGAGCCTCGTCTTCGACGCCTCGCTCTCCGTGGTGAATTCGCCGACGAGAACGCGGAGCCATTTCTCGCCCTTGATGTCGACCTCGACGATCCGCGCCGGAAACCCGTTCTTCTCGAGATACGTCTTCTCGTCCTCGGCGCGGAACATCTCCCTGAACGAGGCGACATGTATCGTATAGACGCCGCGGTCCGCGGCGATTCCCGTCTTTTCCGTATCGGCGGCTCCCGGCTCCGTTCGCGGCGACGCCGTTTCCGTCGTTCCGGACATCACGTGCGCGCCATCGCCGGCGGACTCCGCCGCGGCGAGGCTTTCGGCGGCAACCGCCGACGAGTCCTTCAGGGGAGAAACCGCGCCGCCGCCCGCGGTCAGCGCGACATCCCCCGGCGGCGTGCCGAGGGGCTCCTTCTCGCCGACCGTCCGGTTGAGCACGGCCCACCACACGACGAACGCAAGGATGAGCGCCGCCGCGGCGATGATCACGACGCGGAGCACGCTGAAGCGCGACTTTCGCTCCGGCTCGATATCGCCGAGCGGCTCGAGGTCATCGTCTTTCTCGATCAGCGGAATGGCGAGCGGTTCGTCCGCGGGCCCGGGCGTCTCGCGCGGGGCCGCGATCGCCGGCTCGACGCCGACCGGCTCGAGAGCCCTCTTCGAAACCGGAGCCGGCGCCTGGGCGCGCTTCCCGCAGAAACAGACGAGCTCGACCGGAGGGACCTTTTCCTCGCGGAGCGCCTTGATGTTCTTCTGCAGCTCCCCCTCGCTCATGTCGTCGATGCGGCAGCAGAGGAGAATGCCGTCGACGAGCCTGGCGAGCGGATTGATCTTCGCGTCCTCCGTATACAGCGTCGAGCAATAGATGACGACGTCGTGCTTCGCGCGGAGGAACTCGACGATCTTCTCGAATTCCTTCAAGGCGAAGGGAATCGTGCGCGAAACGGGGAACGAGCCCGGCCCGGCGACGCTCACGCCCTCGATCCCGACCGTCCGGGCGACCGTCTTGAGCGAGCTCCCGTAGAGCAGCAGATCGAGGAAGCCGTGCTCCTCGACGTTCTCGACGAGACCGCTCAGGCCGGAGTGCAGGAAATCGCCGTCGATGATGAGAACGCTTCTGCCGTGCTTCGCGATGATATGCGCGATCTGCAGCACCGCGAAATCGCGCGAGATCCCCTTCTCGCCCGCGGAGAGGGCGAGTATCACGGCGCCGCTGCGCTCCTTGATCCGTTTCTCGAGCTGCGCTCCCACGTCGTTGAAATGATCGAGCTCGCTCGCGGAGGAGGGATCCCCCGCCGCCATAAAGGCCCGAATGCGCTCTTCGTCGAGGAATATCGTGTAGCCTCCTCCCGGCGCTTCGCACGATTCGTTCTTTTCTGGTCCCCGATCTTCACCGGTCATTCCGATCACTCCCTCTTGAGAATGCTTTCGAGCCCGTCGGCGAGCGTGGCGATAACCTCGTCCTCTTCATCGCCGAGAATCGTTCGAGGATCGATCAGTACCGAATTATCCCTGACGCGGACCAGCACAGACGGGCTCCCCCTGCGCAAGAGCGCGGCGAGCCGCTCCGCGCGGCCCGCTGGAAGGGTAATCTGCACGACGGCCGTCCGCAAGGGATTTATGGGAAAACTGCCGCCGCCTATCGAAGACTCCGATTCGGCGATCTTCACCTCGATATCGTCCGCGCCCCGCGCCGCGATGCGCCCGGCGAGCCCCGCGGCCCGTTCCCGCAGGCGCTCCACCGGCTCCATGATCATGCGAAGCGACGCTATGCTCTCGAAGCCGCCGTTCCAGTAATCGCGCAGCGCCTGCTCGAGGCCCGCCAGCGTCAGCTTGTCGGGCCGGAGCGCCCGCGAAAGGTGATTCTCCTTCATCCTCGCGATGAGCGGCGCTCTTCCGACGAGCGCGCCTCCCTGAGGGCCGCCGAGCACCTTGTCGGTGCTGAAGCTCATGATATCCACGCCGCTCTCGAGCGTCGTCTCGAGGCATTCCTCCCCCTCGATCCCCATCTCCCGCAGCGGGTAGAGGACCCCGCTTCCCTGATCGTACATGACGGGGACGCCCGCGGCCCGCCCCACCTCGGCGAGCTCGCCGAGCGACACTTCATTCGTGTATCCGACGATGCGGTAATTGCTCGTATGGACCTTGAGAAGCAGCGTGGCGCCGTCCCGAACGGCCTTCTCGTAATCCTTCCGGTGCGTCCGGTTGGTCGTGCCGACCTCGATCACGCGCCCGGCGGCCAGCGCGAGTATCTCGGGAAGCCTGAAGCTCCCGCCGATCTCGACGAGCTCTCCGCGCGACACGGCGACGGCGCCGGAACCCGCGAGCGTCTGCACCGCGAGCATCACCGCCGCGGCGTTGTTGTTCACGACGAACGCATCCTCGGCTCCGGTGAGGAGCGAGAGCAGCCTGCCGGCCCGGAGTCCGCGCTCCGTTCTCTTCCCGCTCTCGAGATCGATTTCGAGATCGGCGTAGGCGCGGGCCGCAGCGTCGATCGCCGCGCGCACGCTCTCTCCGAGAATCGCGCGGCCCAGGTTCGTATGGAGGACGACCCCCGTCGCGTTGATGACCCGGCGCGTCCCCGCGGCCGAGAGCGCGTCGAGCTCCGAAGCGACATCGTCCGCGACCGAAGCGAGGACGTCGTTCCCGGAGGCGCCCGTCCTCGAGCCTTCGAGAAGCATCGCGCGGCGGCGCTCGATCGCTTCCCGGACGACGCGCGTGACGCCTTTCCGCGAAAGCAGGTTTATTCGCGGAGCGATCCGGGCGTCTTCGAGAACCTTCTCGACCGACGGTAATTTCTTCAGGGACGATTGAATATCCATTTCCATTAACCTTGTTGCTCAAGTTGAATTTGTCGATTTCTACCATATATAGGGGATACCGTCAACAATTTTCACAATATATAGTTCCCCGAAGCGCATTTTTCGCGCTCGCATGCGGGGGCTTCCCCGTCGCGAAATTGCTTCTTGATGAAGGTGGGCGCTTCTGGTAAAGAATGCTTATCGCGAACCTGGAAAAAAGGAGCCCTCGATGAATCGAACGCTTCGTCTCGTCATACTCCTCGTGCTCGGCGGTCTCGCCCTCGCCGGATGCGCCGCGCGGAAGGCGGGCCAGCCGGAACTCTACGCGCGGCTCAGGGAAAAATCCGAATCGCTCGATTCGCGTGTTCTCGCCGGAAGGACGATCGTGATCGATCCGGGGCACGGGGGGGCGTTCGACGGCGCGCTCGGCGCCGACAGCCTGCGCGAAGCGGACGCGAATCTCGGCGTGGCGCTCTATCTCTGGGGGCTCTGCGCGGACGCAGGGGCGCTCGCCCATCTCACGCGCACGGCGGATCGCGATCGGCTGCCGCCCGGTTCCGTCGCGCTGGGCGACGACCTCGCGGTCCGTGTCGCGAAAGCGAACGAGCTCGATCCGGACGTCTTCGTTTCGATTCATCACAACTCGAATTTCCCCGTCAAACGGGACGTCAACAGAATCGAGGTCTACTATCGCGCGGGCGATCCGGGCTCCTCGCTCGAGCTCGCCGGAGACGTCCAGGTGCACCTCGCGCGTAACCTGGGGATCGAGATCTCCGAGGTCAAGCCGGGCAATTACTTCGTTCTCAGGCATTCGACGGCGCGCGCGGCGATCCTCGGCGAGGCGAGCTATCTCTCGCACCCCGTCGTCGAGGAGCGCCTCAAGCTCTCGGAAAAGCAGAAGCTCGAAGCCGAGGCGTATTTCCTCGGACTGGTCGAATATTTCTCGCGCGGCGTCCCTTCGATCGAGCGGATATCCCCGGCCCGGGACACTCTCGCCGCCCCCAGGGAAATTTCGTTTTCGGTGCAAGGAGCGGCGGGCGTGCCGCTCGATCCCGCCTCCGCGCGCATCCGCGTCGGCGATCGCGAGATCGTTCCGACGTACGAGACCGCCGGGTCGATCATCCGCTCCCCGATGCCTCCCGATCTTCCGAACGGGTCGTACCGGCTCCAGGCGAGCATCAGGAGCATGCGCGGGGCGACCGCATGGAGCGAGGATGCCGCGATCCTTCTCAAGAGGCCTTCCCGGCACGTCATTCCCCTCCCTCCGGGCGAGAAGCCCGGGGGAATCGCGTCGATCTCGGTGAGAGTGCTCGACGAGCTCGGCCTGAGCGTCGCGGACGGCACTCCCGTCGTCGCCCGGTTCGCGGGAAACGGCGAAACGTTTTCGGGCGCATGCAGAAAAGGAACGTTCAGCTTCGAAACGCCGCTCGACCTCGCCCGCGAGCCGTTCTCGGTTTCCGCGGACAGTTTGACCGTCGAGGTCGCGCTGCCGGCGTTCGAGCGGCGGACGTCGATTCCGATCGTCGCGATCGACGCGCTGACGGGAAAGCCGGTCCCTCGCCCCGTCGCCGGCGGCAGCCTCTCGGAGAGCGTTCTCGGAGACGAGGAGGGAAGACTCCTCGTCCCCGCGTCGATCCGCCCCGAGACGCTCCTCGTGAGCGCGCCCGGCTACGCTCCGGTCATTCTCGACGGTCTCCGCGCGGATCCTTCTCCGGCCGTCACGACCGTCCGGCTGAGCCCGCTCTTCGGCGGCGCCCTCGCGGGAAAACGGATCGCCGTCGATCCGGGCGGGGGAGGCTCCGATCCGGAAGGTCGCGGTCCGAACTCGCTCCGCGGCGCTTCGGTGAATCTCGAGGTCGCCCGGCTCCTCCGGAATCTCCTCGAACGCTCGGGGGCAGCGGTCACGCTCACGCGAAACGGGGACGAAACGATCTCGGCGCAGGAGCGCGTCTATGTCGTCAACCGCGCCGACGCGGAGTTCGCCGTCGGCATCAGGCACGGAGCGCCGCCGCCTTCGATCGGCGCGCCCCGATGCGTGCTGTATTTCCCGGGAAGCGAGCGCGGGCGATCCGCGGCGGAGCGGCTCGCCTCCGCCCTCGGCTCCCTCGCGCCGGAGGGCCCGCTCGCGGTCAGGGAATGGGCGGACGTATTCCTCCAGCAGACGGCGTGCGCGGCATGCGAGATCCACTGCGGACCGATCGAAGACGCCGGTCGCGAAGCCGTCCTGAGCGACCAATCGCTGCTCCGCCTCGAAGCGGAACGGATATTCGTCGCGATCGCGGGCCATTTCGGCTATAAGGGCGTCGTCGCCGGCGCCTTCACGGTGAAGGTGGTTTCGCGCGGCGCGCCGGCTGCCGGAGCGACCGTGGACATCGACCGGCTCTCGATTCGCGCGACCGACGCCGGCGGCTCGGCGACTTTCGGCCTCGTCGAACCCGGGATCCATCTCCTGACGATCCGGATGATCGACGGGCGATCGGCGCTCTTCACGAGGACGATTCTCCCGAACGAATCGACGCTCGTCGTCGAGATGCCCTGAGGGCGCACAGCATGGGGAAAATCACCGAGCACGATCGCCGGATGCGCACGCGGCTCATGCTCATCTTCCCCGCCGTGATTCTCATTCATTTCTTCGCTCTCGTGACCTTCGAGCGCATCGAAGCGCTGAAGGACCTCATCTCGCTCGGCTACGAGGGCCCGCCGAAGTTCGAACCGGAGATATCGATCGTCGACAACCGCGCCGTGCCGGCGAAGGTCGCCTCGCGCGACAAACGCGTGATGGTTCTCCTGGACGTTTTCGTCGAGGGCGAGGACAAACCGAAGCGCGCGAAGGGGAACGAACCGGCGCCGAAACCCGCCGAACGGAAGCGCGAGCAGCAACTCTCGCTCTCGACGCCGGGAGAATACTCGTTTCGCACGTACGCCTCGCGCGCCGCGGCTCCGTACCGGGAAGATTACGTCATTCTCAAAATGGTCGAGCCCGAATACCCGGACGATGCCCTCCGGGACGCCGAGGAGGGATACGTCCTCGTCGAGGCCTATATCGCGCGCGACGGCACCGTGAACGAGGCGTACGTGCGCTCCTCCTTCGGCCCGACGAGCTTCGAAACCTCGTCGATCACCGCGGTGAAGCAGTTCCTCTTCAAGCCGGTCCGTGAGGGTGGGAAGTCCGTTTCTTTCTG
>JBFYZM010000279.1:0-7844 GCA_041309505.1 Candidatus Krumholzibacteriota bacterium | reverse complement strand
AGCTCGCGGACGCCGGGATCCCGCTCGGTTCCCAGACGGTGCTTCTCAAGGGGATCAACGACAGCGTCGAGGTGATGAAGAAGCTCGTCCAGCGCCTCATGATGATGCGCGTGCGGCCGTACTATATCTACCAGTGCGACCCGATCTACGGCTCGTCTCACTTCCGGACCTCCGTCGAGAAGGGACTCGAGATCATCCGGGGTCTCAGGGGATTCACGAGCGGGTACGCGGTGCCCACGTTCGTCATCGACGCCCCCGGCGGGGGCGGCAAAACCCCCATCATGCCCGATTATCTCGTCGGAAGGGAAGGGGACCACGTCGTGCTGCGCAACTACGAGGGCAATATCTATCGCTACTACGACCCCCAGCCGGGCGAAGAGCTCGCGCGCGTCTAGAAGGGCGGGGCACGTTTCCGGAGCATGAGAGTAGGCCTCACATACGATCTCAGATCCGAGTACCTCGCCATGGGGTACGGGGAAGAAGAGACCGCCGAGTTCGATCGGGAGGAAACGATCGACGAGCTCGAAGGGGCGATTCGGGGGCTCGGCCACGAGACCGATCGGATCGGCAGCGCCCGGCGGCTTGTCGAACGGCTCGCCGGAGGAGACCGGTGGGATCTCGTCTTCAACATCGCCGAAGGGCTTCGCGGTTCGGGGCGCGAGGCGCAGGTGCCGGCGATCCTCGATCTCTACGACATCCCGTACACGTTCTCCGATCCGCTCGTCATGGCGCTCACCCTGCATAAGGGCATGACGAAGCACGTCATCCGCGACGCGGGAATCCCGACGAGCGATTTCGCGGTCGTCGAGAGCGAGGGCCAGGCCGCGGCGATTCGTTTCGCGCCGCCCTGGTTTCTCAAACCGGTTGCCGAGGGGACGAGCAAGGGCGTCACCTCGAAATCGATCGTGAACGATCGCGCGCACCTCTGGCCGCGCTGTGCGGAGCTCCTTGAGGATTTCAAACAGCCCGTGATCGTCGAAGAATTCCTGCCGGGCAGGGAGTTCACCGTCGGCATTGTCGGCACGGGTCCGCGGGCGGAGGCCGTCGGCACGCTCGAGATGGGCCTCAGGCCCGGAGCCGAGGACGGCGTCTACTCATACGTCAACAAGGAGCAGTGCGAGGAGCTCGTCGAGTACATGCTCGTCCGGCCCGACGCCGACGCCTGCGTGCGCGAGACGGAGCGCATCGCCCTCGACGCGTGGCGCTTTCTCGGCTGCCGCGACGCCGGAAGGGTCGACCTGCGGTGCGACGCGCACGGGCGGCCGCAGTTCATCGAGATCAACCCCCTCGCGGGGCTTCATCCGTCCCATTCGGACCTCCCCATATTGTGCACCAAGCTCGGCATATCGTACGAAACGCTCATCGACCGCATTCTCCGTTCCGCGAGGGCGCGGACGGAGCGCGAAGCGGATCACCCCCGCCCATAAGGCCGTCATGCGCGTTGCGATTCTCTTCAATGCGATCAGCGAGCACGCGAAGACCGACGAGCTCGACGTTCTCGTTCAGCTCGAAGCGGTGTCGTCATCGCTCGGCCGCCTCGGGCACGAGTCGGTAAAGGTGCCCTGCGATCTGAACGTGCGGCGTATCGTCGACGCTCTCGACGAGTTCAAGCCCCATGCGGTTTTCAATCTCGTCGAATGCCTCGACGGATACGGAAGGCTCATCTTTCTCGTACCGGCGGTTCTCGACGCGAAGGGAGTCGGCTATACCGGCTCCCCCGCGGAAGCGCTCTTTCTCACCTCGCACAAGGTTCTCGCGAAGGAGCGGATCAGGGCGGCGGGGCTTCCGACCCCCGATTGGATAGGGCCGTGGCCCGGCGGAGGGATGGCGCCGATCGTCGATAGGCGCGCCCGCTCGCGGAAGAAGGCGAGCTTCATCGTCAAAGCCGTCTGGGAACATGCGTCGTTCGGTATGGACGACGACGTCGTCGTGCGACAGGCGGACGAAGCGAAGCTCGTGCGCCTGATGGAGGAATGGGCGCCGCGCCTTCGCGGCGATTGCTTCGCCGAGGAGTTCGTCGACGGCAGGGAATTCAACATCTCCGTCATCGCGACCGCGGACGGTCCGCGCGTTCTCCCGGTCGCGGAGATCCTTTTTCTCGATTACCCCGAGGACAAGCCGAAGATAGTGAACTACAAGGCGAAGTGGGAAGAGGATTCGATCGAGTACCAGAGCACGCCGCGGAGCTTCGATTTTCCCCCGGAGGACGAAGGGCTTCTCAAGGAGCTCGGTCGTATCAGCCGCAGCGCGTGGGACCTCTTCGCCCTGCGCGGATACGCGCGCGTCGATTTTCGCGTCGATCCCAGGGGAAAGCCGCACATCCTCGAGATCAACGCGAATCCGTGCATCTCGCCCGATTCAGGCTTCATCGCGGCGGCGCAGCAGGGGGGCTTCGATTACGACGCGGTCATCCGCGTCATCCTCGAAGACGCGACCCGCACGCCGCGCGTCTCGCCGCTCAACGATACGGGCCGTTCGATCGAAGAAACCCGTTTTGGCGCGAAGCGCCGGAAAGGCGTCGCGCGGTGAAAAAAGGCACGAACTCCGAGAAGCTCCCCGAGATCCCGTTCCGGTACGACGTCCGTCCGGAAGACGGCGAGACGGTGAGGGAGATCGTCGCGGCGACGGGCTACTTCACCCCGTCCGAGGTCGACGTCGCGGTCGAGCTCGTGCAGGAGAATCTCGCCAAGGGCGCCGCGGCGAGCGGTTATCACTTCATCTTCGCCGAGCACGGCGGGAAAACGATCGCCTATCTCTGCTACGGACCGATTCCGTGCACGGTCTCGAGCCACAACCTCTACTGGATCGCCGTGCATCCCGATTTTCAGGGAAGGGGTCTCGGCAAAGCGCTCATGCGCGAAGCCGAAATACGGATACGGGCCGCGGGCGGGAGCCGCATCTACATCGACACGTCCTACAAGGCCCAGTACGAAGACACGAGGGCCTTCTACCTCTCCCTCGGATACGAGCTCGACGCGCTCCTCAAGGATTTCTATTCCGCGGGGGACGACAAGGTGATTTACCGGAAATTGCTCTGAGCGCCGGGCGATCCGAGCGCGTCGAGGAGCACCGTTCCGTAGGAACCCCGTGGAAGGGAGAATCTCAGGAGGCGCTTGAATCTCCTTGCGCCGCCGCTCGATTCGTCCTCCTCGACCGGCCCGAGAACGAAGTCGAGGGCGTCGACGAAGAGCGGGCGCGACACCTCCCCGAAATAGAGGCTGCGCAAGCCCGGAACGCGAAGATCGCCGAGCGCGATTCCCTCGCCGGCGAGAACGGCTTCGGCGGAGCTCCTCCATGGCTCATCGAGCGCCGTCCCGGGCGAGAAGAGCGGCAGGAGCGTCCCGGCGATATCCGCCGGGATCGCGGCGGCGCCGGGGAAGACGAGATCGCCGTACCGGGAGGGGATTTCGATCAAGGGAGGCGCGCAACGGGCGGCGACGAAACGCCGCGCGACCGCGTTCCACAGCCACGACTGGTAGGCCTCGACCGCGATCCTCCGGATGAAGGGCGGGAGGGCGGAGAAGCCCGCGCGATAATCTCCCCCCGTTTCCGCGAGGCGCCGGGCGACGGCGCGCTCGGGACAGGGGGGAAGCGTGTCCGCGAGCGTGTCCCAGTCTCCCCACGCGGCGGCGATCTCCCGCTTGACGCCCTTGCGCTCGCGCGAATCCTTGCGGTCGGGAACGGCGACGAGGAGCCTGAGCGCCTCTTCGAAATCCCCTTCGATGAGCCGCCGCGCGGCGAATCCGCGGCCGTGGCGCGCCGATCCGAATCGCTGCTCTCCGAAGTAATTCACGAAACGGAGCGACCTGCCGGCGGATCCGTCCGGGGACGCGAGAAACCGCCTCGCCTCCGTCATATGTTCGCACTGTCGCCGGACGAGGCCTCTCACCGTTATGCGGAAGCGGTTGCCCGAGACGTCTCCGGACGAGAGGTGGCTTTCGAGCCTTCCGATCCGCTCGATCTTCCAGCCGGGCATTTCGACGACGTCGGGGGCGCGGAGGGCGCCGCCGCGCGGGAACAGGATCGAGACATGCTGTGTGGTGAGCGCGTGCCTGTCCTTGAGCCCCGCGCAGCGGATCCGTTCGAGGGGCACATGGAGTTTCGACGAGAGGCGTTCGAGCGCCTCGATCGTCCCGAGGCCGCGCTTCGTGAGGCGGTAAAGAACGACGGGTCCGGCCGTTTCCGATAACCGCGCGGCCGTGCCCGGCGCGAGAATCTCCTCGACGAGAAAATCCTCCGGGCGTTGCTTGATCGTCATCGCAGCCCGTCCGCTTTTTGGGGATCCGTCCCCGGGCTCCGCGCCGCGGCGAGATTCGACGACGGCGAAGGAGCCCGGCACGCGAAGAGCACATAGCGGGACCCGGAGCCCGTGATATCGCAGCTCAGGCCGAGCTCGTCGAATTTCTTTCTGAGGACGTCTCCGCGCCGGGGATCCGCGACGACAAAGACGTACGTTTCGTGCCTCGGCGCCGCGACGATCTCATGGCAGATCGAATCGAGGCTTCTCCGCGCCCATGCCGGAAGGGGCTCCCCGGCGACCCTTGTGAGGCGTCCGCCCAGGTAGAACTGGAGGCCGAAGAGCTCCTGCGATTCGAAGAGGAAGAAGGCGGTCTCTCCGCGCCTCGCCTCCCGGCACGCCTGATGAAGGGCCTTCATGTCGAGATCGGAGCGGTAACGCGAGCTCGCCCCCTTGACGGCGACGAGCGCGGCCGCGGTGAGAACCGCCGCGACGATCGCCGCGCGCGCGAGGCGGGGCCGCTCGATCGCCCGGAGCGTCATCCGGGCGGTCGCGAGCGCCACGGCGGGAAAGACCGGGAGCACGTAGAGCGGAAGCCTGCTCTTCGCGAGCGAGAATATGACGAGCGGCACGATCAGCCAGAGCGCGAGAAACGCGAGCCGCTCGTCGCCTCGAAGGAGCCGCTTGAGGCTCGACCAGCCGAAAAGCGTTCGATCCTTCGCGAGCTCCACGACCCATGCGGCCGTCGCCGTTCCCGCGCCGAAGAGAAGCGGCGGCACGAAGATGAAAAACGGCTTGTACCATTCCGGGTTTCTTCCGTGCTTTGCCGTCGCGATTCTCGCGTAGACTTCGGTGCCGAGGAAATAATCGAGGAGCCCCGGATTTCTCGCGGCGACGACGACGTACCAGCTGGAGCCCACGGCGAGCATGAGAACGATGCCGGGAAGAGAAAAGAGCCTCGGTCCTTTTCTCCCCGTGGCGGCGAGGTAGATCCTGAAAACGAGAATCGCGGCGAGAACGACGAGGGCCGGCGGCCCTTTCGTGAGAAAGGCGACGCCGAGGAGTCCCCACATCCCGACGATCCAGCGCTTCGCGCTCCGCGAGCCGTCCGCCCGGTACGCCTTCCAGTAACAGAGAACCGCGAGGAGCTCCCAGAACGACAGGATCAGATCGGTGTGCACGGAGCTCGCCGCGAGGAGGGGGAAGGGGGAAAGTGCGTAGATCAGGCCCGCCACGAATCCGGTGCGGCCGTCCCACATCGCGCGCGCGAGCGCGCTCACGGCGAGGACCGTCAGGACGAAGATCGCGGCGTTCGCGAAGCGCGCTCCCCACTCGTTCGTTCCGAAGAGGGCCATTCCGCCCGCGATCGTCCAGTAGGCGAGCGGCGGCTTCGTCCAGTGGGGCGCGTAGTCGAGCCGGGGGACGAGCCAGTCTCCCGTTTCGAGCATCTCGCGCGCCGATTCGGCGTAGCGCCCCTCCGTCGTTTCGTAGAGACCGCGGGAGCCCTGAAAGGCGAACCCGAGGATCGCCGAGAGTGCGACGAGGATGAGGAGATTTCTGCGCTCAGGCCTCACGGCTCGCCTGCTTTTCCTTTCCGATGAGCATGAGGTTGCGGATGTATATGAAGCTGTTGAGCGTGTTCGCGAGGATGAAGACCGGATCGGCGATATGGATCGAATAGATGAGGAGCACCGCGCTTCCCGCGAGGCTCAGGTACCAGAATGGCACGGGGATGACGCTCTTCCCTTTCCGCTCCGACGCGATCCACTGGATGACGAACCTGCTCGAGAAGATGAGCTGGCCGATGAGCCCGAGCGCCACCCACCAGCTCGCGAATTTCTGAATCACTCCGTGCCAGAGGCTCGGAGAAAGGTCGGCGATGATCATTCGATCTCCTCTTTCACTTCGTACTTCACGTAGCGGGACTGCATCCATCGAACGGCGAAAAGATCGCGGATCCCTTTGAAAAGGCGGTTCCCGATGCCGTACTTGTTCACGCCCTTCGTCCGCGGGCGGTGGCTCACGGGGATTTCGACGACCCGGGCGCCTTCGAGCTTGAGGAGCGTCGGGAGAAACCGGTGCATTCCCTCGAAGAGCTTGATGCGGCGGACGTGCCTGGCGCGGCACGCCCTGAGGGTGCACCCGACGTCGCGGATGCTCTCGTGCGTGAGCCGGTTTCGAACCGAATTGGCGATCGCCGAGGACGCCTTTCTCACGAAGGAGTCGCGCCGCCCCTCGCGGACGCCGCAGACGACGTCCCATTCGCCCATTTTCTCGAGGAGCCGCGGGATATCGGCCGGATCGTTCTGCATGTCGGCGTCCATCGTCACAACGATCTCTCCGCGCGCGTGCTCGAAGCCGGCCGCCATCGCCGTGGTCTGGCCGCGGTTTCGCGCGAATCTCACGGCGCGAAGGGATCCGACGTCCTTCTTCAGAGCGCGGAGCCTGTCGAACGTGCCGTCCGTCGAGCCGTCGTCGACGACGACGATCTCGTAACGCGTGCCGAGGCGCGCGAGCACTCCGTCCGCCTCGCGCACGCACTGCTCGATCGATTGCTCCTCGTTGTACGCGGGAATAACGAGACTCAGCTCGATGTGGGTATCGGTCGCCATGGAGAACATGATAGAACGAAAATCATCGTCCGCGCTACCCCAAAACCGGGATGCCGAAGGCGGGGGCGAAAAAAGGGGACAGGCCGAATGCTCGACCTGTCCCCGAACCGGATCCCGTTCGCGACGAACGATACCGTGCTCTATTCGCTCTCGCGCCTGATCTGAGCCGGAGTCCCGAGCTTCGCCTTCATCGCATCGAGTTCCACGCGGAGCTCGTCGAGCTCCCTGCGCATCCGCGCGGCGTTGTCCGCTTCGGAGGCGACTTTCTGCGCGGCGACGTCCGAGGGGGTCAAGGAGGCGCCCATCGTCTTCTCGTCCGTGCCCGCGGAGCTCGCGAGGGTGGGGTAAACGCTTCCATACATGGTCGGAAGGTAGATCAGCGAGAGCTGGTTCTCGATGCACGCGTAGTCGCCGTCGCCCTTCATGCCGAGCAGGTAATACGTGTATGTCCCGGGGGACGGCTGATAATAGAGCCCGTGGCAGGTAGCCGGAATATAGTAGTATCCCGTCGCCGCTCCTGCCGGATAGTCCACGTAGATATCCTGGTTCCCGGGGAAGGAGCTCGGGCTGCCGGAAGTCCCTATGATCGCGTGGCTTGCGAGGCCGTTCGTATGGGAGATCCAAATATTGCTGGTCGCTATGACCAGAACGAATCCTCCCGCGGGGATCGTTATGCTCTGGGAAGCGACGGTCGAGATCGACCCGGTGAGCGAAATGCCGGACGAGCTAATGTAGCTCGCCACTCCGGGCTCGTCCATAATCTCGGAGGACGACACCGACTCGTAGGGCAGCCACACCGACCCGTTTCCGGATTGGCTCATGTCGAAGATCGCGTCGCGATCGTCTCCGAGGACGTAGAGCGAGGGCTGTCCCGTCCCGCCGAGGTTGCCTTCGAAGTATAATCCCCACTGATCCGTGTTCCTCGTCACTCCGAGCATGCCGCCTTCGCCCTCCATGGAGGGCCTGAAAGCGCACGTCATGTTATGATTCTCGTC
>JBFYZM010000278.1:0-7677 GCA_041309505.1 Candidatus Krumholzibacteriota bacterium | reverse complement strand
GACTTCAAATTCGAATGCATCGTCGCCGGGGACGCGTGCGCGGCGAAAGCCCTCGTCCACGGGGGTCGCACCGTCGCCGCCCCCGACGTGCACGCGGCGTTTCTCGCCGCGCTCGACGGCGCCTATGCGAAGGTGCTGGGCACGGACGAGGTCCTTGCCCTGTTGAGCTCGCCGCCGGCCTGAGACGCGCGCGCCGGCCCGCCTCATAATTATTTTCAAATAAAATCACCTCTTGAGTGTACGTGAAAGTGCGAAAGCATACTGCGGGCCTTGTGAGACGTCAACCATGCGCTGCATCGCCCTCCCCGGCCATGATCGGGGAGGGCACCCGCGGCATCCGCTCCGGACAGGGCGACCCTTCCCCTGAATTTCATTGAAATAAGTATATTGAGGTGCTATAAAAAGGCACTGGCGCCGCGCGCGCGGGGGTGTGGGAGGTGGTGTGTTCGTTGGCAGGCGCAGGCGCATAAATCGGCACAGTCCGGAGTGTGGGGAGGATGATGTGGGAGGACGAACGATGAAAGAGACGAAGGAAATGAAAGAACCGAAAGAAGCGAAGAAGACGGCGAAGCCGTTCGAGGTGAGCAAGGACAAGGAAAAGGCGATCGAGCTCGCCATGGGACAGATCGAGAAGCAGTTCGGCAAGGGCGCCATCATGCGCCTCGGGGCGGACGGCGCGATCATTCCCGTCGAGACCATCCCGACGGGGAGCATGAGCCTGGACGTCGCGCTCGGCATCGGCGGCGTGCCGCGCGGCCGCATTATCGAGATATACGGGCCGGAGGGTTCCGGAAAGACGACCCTGACCCTGTCGATCGTCGCGCAGGCGCAGAAGCTCGGCGGCGTCGCCGCGTTCATCGACGCGGAGCACGCGCTCGACCTGACCTACGCCCGCAAGATCGGCGTCGACGTCGACAATATCCTCATCTCGCAGCCCGATACGGGGGAGCAGGCGCTCGATATCGCCGAGGTCCTCATCCGCTCGAGCGCGATCGACATCGTCGTGGTCGATTCGGTCGCGGCGCTCGTGCCGGCCGCGGAGATCGAGGGGGAGATGGGGGATTCGCACGTCGGGCTTCAGGCGCGCCTCATGTCACAGGCGCTCCGCAAGCTCGCCGGCGCCGTGTCGAAATCGAAGACGTGCCTGATTTTCACGAACCAGATCCGCATGAAGATCGGCGTCCTCTACGGGAATCCCGAGACGACGACCGGCGGGAACGCGCTCAAGTTCTACGCGACGATCCGTCTCGACATCAGGAGAACGGGCCAGATCACGGACGGCGACACGGTGATCGGGAACCAGACGCGCGTCAAGGTCGTGAAGAATAAGGTGGCGCCGCCGTTCCGCCAGGCCGAGTTCGAGATTCTGTTCGGCGAGGGGATCAGCTTCGAGGGAGACCTCATCGAGCTCGGCGTCTCGTCGAACATCGTCACGAAGACGGGGAGCTGGTACTCCTTCGGCGAGGAGCGGATCGGGCAGGGCAAGGACAACGCGCGGATGTTCCTCCGGGAGAACAAGGACATTCGCAGGAAGATAGAGGAGAGCGTGCGCGCCCACTACGGACTGCCGATGCCGTCGGCGGGAACGAAGCCGGTAAGTGGCAAATGACCCGAAGGGCGCGAGCGGCGGCCACGGCGCAAACGGCGCTCGCGGCGCCGATGGCGCCCGTGGCGCCGATAGCGTCGAGAGCGTGCGCAGGCGCTGGGGGAAGCTCTACACGATCGCGACGGCGGGCGGGTCGAGCTTTCTCGTGCTGAAGGATCCCTCGACCGCGCATCTTCTCAAGGCCGGTGCGGAGCTCGACGGCGAGGCGCTCGAGACGCTCTGCGGCCCGGGAGCCCGGACCGCGGGACTCACGCTCGCGTACCGGCTCCTCGCCATGCGCGACCGGACGGAGCACGAGATCCGCGCCGCTCTCGCCGTGGAAGGAATAAAGACGCCGGAGGTTGTCGCCGATATCGTCGAGACCCTCCGGCGTCAGGGTTATCTCGACGACCGGCGTCTCGCAGCCGGTTTCATGCGGTTCGCGGCGAAGCACAGGCCCGGCGGGCCGCACCTCGTGCGCAGAAAGCTGCGCAAGGCGGGCGTGAGCGAGGAGATCATCGAGGAGGAGATCCGCGAGGCCCTGCCGCCGGAGCGCGAGCGGGAGCTCGCCGAGGCGCTCGCGCGCAAGAAGCTCAAGGGAGCGAAGAGCCGCGAGCAGGCGGTGAGACGCGTGCACGGATTTCTCGCGCGCCGGGGCTTCAGCGAGAGCGTCGCGAGGGCGATTTGCTCGAAGATATTGAAAGGGACGTTTCCGGGAGACGACGATGACGAATAATCAGTGGCCGGCGCATAGAATACGGCGCGAGTTCATCGAGTTTTTTCTCGCGCGCGGACACACCGAGGTCCCGAGCGCTCCGCTCGTCCCCAAGGGGGATCCCACGCTTCTTTTCACCTCCGCGGGGATGGTGCAGTTCAAGGAGCTCTATCAGCACCCGGTGAATCTTCCCTATACGAGGGCGACGAGCGTGCAGAAATGCCTGCGCGCGGGGGATCTCGAGAGCGTCGGGAAAACGCTTCGCCATCACACCTTCTTCGAGATGCTCGGCAACTTCAGCTTCGGCGATTATTTCAAGCGCGAGGCGATCGAGTGGGCGTGGGAGTTCGTCATCCAGCGCCTCCATCTCCTGCCCGACAAGCTCTCCGTAAGCGTCTTCGAGGACGACGACGAGGCGTACGCGATCTGGAACAAGGAAATCGGAATCCCCGCCTCGAAGATCGTGCGGCTCGGGCGCAAGGACAACTTCTGGGGCCCCGTCGGGAAGACCGGCATCTGCGGGCCCTGCTCCGAGATCTATTACGACAGCGGTCCCGAGCGGGGCTGCGGCAAGCCCGGCTGCGCGACCGGCTGCGACTGCGACCGGTTCCTCGAGTTCTGGAATCTCGTCTTTCCGCAGTTCTTCTTCGACGAGAAGGGCGTGTATCAGCCTCTCGAGAAGCCGGGAATCGACACGGGGCTCGGCCTCGAGCGGCTCGCGATGATTCTCCAGGGAGTCGAGGACAATTTTCACACCGATCTTTTCCACGACGTCGTCGAGGAGCTCCTCGACATGGTCCCCCAGGGGGTGCCGATAACGTTCGAGGATCGCATGGGAATCAACATGGTCGCCGACCACGCCCGCGCGCTCACCTTCACGATCGCGGAGGGGATCTATCCCTCGAACGAGGGGCGCGGGTATCTTCTCCGGCGACTGCTGCGCCGCGCCCTCACGAGGTTCTACTCGTACGGCATCGTCGAGCCGTTTCTCCACCGGCTCGTCGACGTCGTCGTGAACACGATGAAAGAGGATTACCCGGAGCTCGTCGACCGGCGCTCGGACGTCGCGGCGATCATCCGCGGCGAGGAGGAGAGCTTCTTCAGAACGCTCGCGGACGGGAAGGCGCGCTTCGTCTCGATCGCAAAGGACGCGAAGGATTCGGGCGCGACGGTGCTCGACGGCGAGAAGGCGTTTCTTCTCCACGACACGTACGGTTTCCCGCTCGATCTCACGAAGACGCTCGCGGCCGCGGAAGGTCTCGAGGTCGACGAAAAAGGGTTCGACGCCGCCATGGAAGAGCAGCGGCGCCGGGCGCAGGAGGGAAGCTCCTTCGCGGGCGAGGGACAAAGCATCGTTTCGATGAACGAGATCAGCCGGGGGAAGAGCTCCGTATTCACAGGCTACGAGAGCCTCGGCGGCGAGGGAAACGTCCGGAGCTGGCGGCAGATCGAGCGCGCTTCGCGCGAGGATCTCGAGTGGAGCTCGCCCGACGGATTCGCCCTCGAGCTCATCCTCGACGAAACGCCGTTCTACGCGACCTCCGGCGGGCAGATCGCCGACAAGGGGTGGATCGAGCTCGCCGGCAAGCGGCTCGAGATCAGGGACGTCTTCAAGCGCGGGGGCGAGATCGTGCATCTCGTCGAATCCCCCTGGCGCGACGAGGACGCGCGGCACAAGCTGCTCAACGAGCAGCGCGTGCGCGTGCAGGTCGACGACGAGCGGAGGCTCGCGATCGCGCGCAATCACACGGCGACGCATCTCCTCCACGCGGCGCTCCGCGAGATCGTCGGGCGCCACGTCGCGCAGGCCGGCTCCCTCGTCGACGGCGAGCGCCTGCGGTTCGATTTCAATCATTTCCAGAGCGTGCCGCACGACGCGCTGCGGAGGATCGAGGAGCGCGTGAACGGCTGGGTGCGCGATTGCATGGAAGTTCGCACGGAGCTCATGAATTATCAGGAAGCTCTCGACAGGGGCGTCACGGCCCTTTTCGGAGAGAAATACGGCGCCGAAGTCCGCGTCGTGCGGATCGACGACGTGTCGGCCGAGCTCTGCGGCGGAACCCATCTTTTCAATACGGGGCAGATCGGACTCTTCCTCGTTTCCTCGGAGAGCGGGGTCGCGGCCGGCGTGCGCAGAATCGAGGCCGTCACGGGCGCGGGCGCCCTCGCGCACGTGCATGAGCTCGTCGATCAGACCGACGAGATCGCCGGGACGCTCAAAGTCGCGCGCTACGAAGCGGTCGGGCGCGTCCGCTCGCTCCTCGCGGAGATGGATACGCTCCGCAAGGACGTCAAGCGCGCGGAGAGCGGGGAGGCGGCCCAGGAGCTCGATCGTATCATCAAGAGCGCGGTCCGCGTCGAGGGGATTCTCGTCGCCTCCGGGCGGCTCGCCGTGAACGACGTCGGAGGCCTCCGGAACCAGGCGGACGTCTTTCGGAACAAGGTCAAGGACGGGATCGCGGTGCTCTCGGCCGAGCTCAACGAGAAGATGCAGTTCGTCGTCGCGGTGAGCGACGATTGTCTCGAGGCCCACGGAGTGGGCGCGGACGCGCTCGTGAAGGAGCTCGGGCCGGTCGCGGGGGGAGGAGGGGGCGGAAAGAAGCACCTCGCCCAGCTCGGGACCAAGGATCTCGCGAGCGAGAGCAAGGTGTTCGAGGCTCTTCCCGGTATTGTGAAAAAGATGGTTTCGCGTTAGACTCCCGCAGGAATATTTAACCGGTGGAGTGACGGTATGAAATCATGTGCAGCGTTCGTTCTGATCGCTTTGTCGATTATCGCGGCAGGATCGTGTCTCGCGCCCGCGATCGCCACGGCCCAGAAAGCCGACGAGAAACGCAAAGAGCGTCCGGACATCGAGAGAACCACTGACGAAACCGAGGAGTCCGCGAAGAAGGCGCAGGAGAAGCTCTTCGTGGCGCCCCTGGAAGGTCCGGTCCTCGAGAGAGCCGTCGATCCGGACAGCTACGTTCTCGGGCCTTACGATCGGCTCGCCATGGTCATCATGGGGATGGAGCCCCGCACCTACGTTCTCGCCGTTCTCCCCGAGGGGGACGTCATCGTTCCCGGGATCGGCCCGATCCGGGCCGACGGGCTCACGCTCACCGAGTTCCGCGCCGCGTTGGAGGCCCAGGTCGATAAGTATTTTCGCAATATCAAGCTGTACTGCTATCTCGAGACCCCCGCTCTTTTCAGGGTCTTCGTCACGGGCGAGGTCGAGAATCCCGGCGTCGTAGCCGTCTCGGGCGTCGAACGGGTCGTCGACGCTCTCGAGAAGGCGGGGAGCGTCAAGAGCGGCGGCTCTCTGCGCGCCATCACGCTCGAACGCGGCGGCGCCTCCATCCGGGTCGATCTTCTCCGCTTTCTCGATCATGGCGACCTGAAGAACAATCCGTTTCTGCGAAGCGGCGACCGCATCCATGTGCCGCCCGCGGAATGGCACGTCGCCATAGCCGGCAGGGTGCACAAGCCGAGCGGCTACGAGATCGTCGAAGGCGAAACGATCGCAGACCTCGTCTCGCTCGCCGGCGGATTCGCGTCGGAGGCGATCGAGGACAGCGTTCTCCTGAAGAGGGTCGGGAGCGGCGGCAACGTGACGATGGCGAACGTGACGAAAGCGCAGTTCGACATGCCGCTCAGGAACGGGGATGAGATCGGCGTGTACGACGGATTGAAGGGCCGCAGCTACGTGACGGTTTTGGGCGCGACGATGCGAACGGGGCAGTTCGAGCTCGCGCGGGGAGAAGGGGTCTCGAGCCTCCTCGTTCGCGCGGGGGGATTCAGGTCGTCGGCCTCCCTCACCACCGCGTACCTCACGAGAAGGGGCGGCTCGGTCACGAAGCTCGATCTCAAGGATTATCTGTCCCCCGAGCCGTCGAAGGACCTTCCGCTCGAGAACGGCGACGAGCTCACGATCCCCTTTATCGCGACGAAGATCACGGTCGGCGGCGAGGTGAACCAGCCGGGAGAGTTCCCGTACAGCGGCGATCTCAGCGTCGTGCAGTACATCGGACTCGCGGGCGGGCCCACGAGGGACGGGAGCGTTGATCGCGTCACGATCTACTCGCTCGACGGGAGCTCGCGAGGCGGGGGCCGCGACACGCGCCTCCACGGCGGGGACGTCATCGTGGTGAAGAGATCGGGGTACAAGCTGCTCGCCGATCTGTTCCGCGGCACGATACAGCTCAGCACCTTCGTCATATCGCTCATCATTCTCTCGAACCAATAGGGACCGTCATGGGGAAGGCCGAAACACATCTGAAGCAGATCCGCTCCGAGCTCCTCGCCCTTTCGCGGCTCGTCGCGGAGTTTCCCGACGCCGAGGCGATCAAGCTCGTCCGGATGGCCGAGACGATCGCGGCCGCCCTCGTCGAGGGCCGGACCGTCTTCACGTGCGGCAACGGCGGCTCCGCCGCGGACGCGCAGCACGTCGCGGGTGAAATCGTCGGGCGATTCCGGCACAAGGAGCGCGGATACAGCGCCCATGCGCTCACGACGAACAGCACCGTCGTGACCTCGCTCGCGAACGATTATTCGTTCGAGGAAATATTTTCCCGCCAGCTCGAGAGCATAGCCCGCCGGGGCGACGTCCTTCTCGCGCTCTCGACGAGCGGCGGCTCGCCCAACGTGATCCGGGCGGTCGAGACCGCCCGCGCGCTCGGCGTGCATGCGTTCGCCTTTTCGGGGAAGGGGGGCGGGCGTCTCGCCGAAAGCGCCGAGCTCGCCGTCGTCGTTCCGCACGACGATTTCGCGCGCATCCAGGAAGTCCACATCACGCTCGGCCACATTCTGTGCGGTCTCGTCGAAGAGATAATCCTGCCTTCCGCTCCGAAGCCGTAGAAGCGAGCAAGGGGCCGGCATTGAAACGCATTCTGTTCGTCTGCGAGAACGAATCGAGGAATCAGAGCACGAAGCATCGAGTGCTCGACATGATCGCGTTTCTGAAGATCGCCGATTACCGTCTCTACTGCGGCAGGAAAACGGCCGTCGGCAGAAGCAGGGTGATGCTGCTGCCGGTCCTCGATTATTTCCGGATCGTCAGGGATATCGGAACGGCGGATCTGCTCTTTATCCAGAGAACGAGCAACGTATTCGTCTATCTCGTGTGTCTGTACGCGAAGCGCAGGGGCAGGAAGATCGTATTCGACGTGGACGACGCGATCTTCACGAAGCGGATCGGGGCCCTGAAGAACCCGCTGTACGCGTGTTTCGACAGGATAGCCCGGATGTCGGATTACGTATTCGCGGGGAGCCACGATATTCTGGAGTACGCGAGCCGCTTGAACACAAACACGCGTCTCGTGCCGACCGCGGTCAATATGGAGATATTCGACGCATCGAAGGCGGGGGGCGGCGCCCGCGAGCCGAAGGGTGCGTTCGT
>JBFYZM010000277.1:0-12242 GCA_041309505.1 Candidatus Krumholzibacteriota bacterium | reverse complement strand
TGCCGACCATGCCGAAGATATTGGCGATTGTTTTCTACGCGCTTGCCCTGTACTCGGTATCCGTTCCTTCGCAGGCAGCGACCGCGCCGCCCGCGGAAGAAAAGGCGACGGCGCTCCTGATAATCGACATTCAGGATTTCTATTTTCCCGGCGGCGCCATGCCGCTCGTCGGACCCGAGGAGGCGAGCCGCAACGGGGCGAAGATCCTGGAGAAATTCCGCGCGGAGGGCCGTCTGGTGATTCACGTGGGCCACAACGCCAAAAGCAAAATGGGCTTTCATGCGTCGGTGGCGCCGATAGACGGCGAGAAGGTCTTCTACAAAGACGAAGTCAACGCGTTCAAAGGCACGGATCTGCTCTCGTATCTCAGGGAGTGGAAGGTCCAGCGGCTGGTCATTATGGGCATGCAGACCCATATGTGCGTCGAAGCCGCGGTCCGGGCCGCCTCTGATTTCGGTTTCGAGTGCATTCTGGTCGGAGACGCCTGCGCCACGAGAAATCTGAAGTACAAGAACCGCGAGATCAGCGCCGAGGACGTGCACGCCGCGACTCTGGGCACCCTCGATCGCACGTATGCAACGGTGCTCGATACCGAAACGTTTCTTGCGACCTATTGAGCGGTTTTGAGGGAGCAAGCGCAGCGTGCCGCAAGGCCTGACTAGCGCGCGAGAATCATCTTTCTCGAATCCTGTCCCGTGCCCGTATCGAGCCGGCAGATATAGACCCCCGATGCGACCGCGCGGCCTTTGCTGTCCCTTCCGTCCCAGCTCAAGCGGTGGCGCCCCGCTCCGAATACGCGGTCGGCCATCGTCGCCACGCGCCTCCCGAGTACGTCGTAGATCTCGACTCGAACGTGCCCCCGCGCCGCCAGGTCGAAGGTGACGACGGTCGCCGGATTGAAAGGATTCGGATAGTTCTGCTGGAGAGCCGCGCGCGCGGCGAGCGGCGGAGTGTCCGTCCCCGTGGTGATCGGGCGACGGATCTCGTCCATGAACCATTGAGCTCCCGCGGCGCTGATCGTCACGTGCTCCTCGTTGGCCGCGGGATAGTAGATCGTATCGAACGGGGTGCGGCTCATGATGTCGGGATCTCCGTCGATGTCGTACCACAGATCCTCCGTATCGATATCGAGCGCGCTTATGGTGGGAATGAAGCAATGGTTCTGATGCAGAGCGACGATGTCGCCATAGGGCGCCTGGGTAGTGTCCATCTGATACATCGAGCTCCGCCATCCTCCGGGCGCCCCGTCGAGGGGACGCATCCCTGATACGGCGACGTGCATTGCGTCGTCCGGGAATGGCCAGATGCGGTTGATAACCCCGTCGAATACGGTCGCGCTCGCCCCGTCCGGCACCGCCCAGACATTGCCGACGATGTCCACGAGGAAGCTCTCGTACTCGTAGAAGATGATCTGTTCCCCCGGCGCGAATCCCTGGTCCGCTCCGGCGCCGCTCCCGTTCGCCACCGCCACGAGGCGCGGCTCCTGCGGGTAGCCGCCGGCCGCGGCGAGATCGGCGAGAAACGCCGCGCGCAGCGGATCGGTCGCGGGAAGAGTCGAGGGCGGATCGGTATGGTGGTAGAGCAGCAGCTGCCGCGCCGCCGGCGTGTCGAGTCGTTCGAGCAGAAAGGCCGCGGATTCCGATTCCCCCGCGAAGAACTGCATCCAGTACTGCATGCCGAGGGGAATGTCGGCGCCGCGCTGCGGCCCGTCGAACGATATGAAGGTGCGGACCCGGTGCGCGATGCTCTCTCGCTCCATATACGCGAGAGCGTACCGCCCGGCGAGTCCGCCCATGCTCGGGCCGATGAGCGTGATTTCCGCGGCGGGATCGATCATGCCGAGCACCTGCTGAATGAGCTCGACGGCGACGAAGGCGTTTCGCTGGATATGATCGGTCGCGTCCGTGAAATTGAGGAGGACGAGATCGTAGCCCTCGGCGGAGAGCGAGTCGGCGAGGCTCTGCTGGTTGAGGAGCTGGTAGAGTTCGTCCCAGTTCATCGTGTTGTCGAGATCGAAGCCCTCGATCACGATGACGGGATCGGTTAATTGCGCGTGATACGGGGAGAGATGCACGTACGCTTCCCCGGTGCCCGCCGTGCCCGCGTACGGGATCGAGGCGGTGACGGCGAGCGTGTCGCCCGGAGTCGGCGTTTCGAGATGCTCGACGACGAAGGGGAAGGAGGCCTCGAGAGCCGTTCCGTCTTCCAGGGTAGCGCGGAGCGAGATTCGTTTCGTGCCGGTGCCCGTGTAGGAGACGGCTGCATCGCTCCCCGGCACGACGGCGCGGAGACCAGCGCCATCGTCGAAATCGGCTTCGATCGACCGCAGCGCGGCGTCGTTCGTCACGTACCAGCGGTCGTCGAAGGAGAACACGACGCTCGCGCCCCGATGTGTCTGCCCGCGCAGCGCGCACGCGGCGAACGCCCGCGCCTCGCGGTAAGGATTTTCTCCCGTCTCCTCGATCCTCCCGTCCCGCACCGCGAGGAGTCCCTGCTCGTAGGCGTCTTCGCGGATGCGGTGGTAGCGCACATTGAGCATGGCGACGGGAACGCGTCCCGTTCCAGACGACCGGAGCGCATCGGCACGAAACGCGCGGAACGGCGCGAGCGGCGACTCGTCCCCCGCGCGGCGGAGCTCGTCGTAGATCTGGGCCCAGAGCGTCATCCCGGAGGCGTTCCGGCCCGACCCTCCGTCGAATCGCTCGATTCCCGATAGCGGCAGCACGCGATCGTAGAGAATGCCGGAAGGGACATTCGCTTCCGCGAGCAGCGCCCGCAGATCGGCGCCTCGATCGGGAACGGCCGAGGCGGGAACGCCTGCGACCAGGACTGCGAGCACGAACAGCAACGCGGCACGACGACGCATATAGCCCCCTTGCGGTGTAATCGTATGCCTCCAGTATAGCACAGGAGGCGCGTTTGAGAAACGGGTCGAGACGGCCGCGCAATCAGCGCTGGAAGGAATACGCCCGGAGGGACTATAATGAATCGATGAAGAAATCTATTGCTCTATTGGCTTTTTGCATTTTGGCCGGTGCGCTGGCTCTATCCTGCGGCAAGAAGGCAGAGGATACGGCGCCCCCGATTCCGAAGAACTCCGCCGCGGACCCGATCGACGCACGCTATACAATTGACGGCCGGGAAATCGAGCTCGTCGGTGGTAGGGCGCACAGAGAAATCGCTCCGGGTTCGGCGGGAAAGGCCCAAACAAGAATTATGGGCAAGCCGGTTTACGGCTTTCTCGATGAGGACGGCGTCGCCGATGCCCTCGTCCTTCTGGCCGACGACAAGGGCGGCTCCGGCACTTTCTACTATATGGCGGCTGCCATGGGCACGAAGGCCGGCGAATCCGACAGCGCCGGGGGCGTCGCCTACGAAGGAACGAACGCCATCCTTCTCGGGGACAGGATAGCCCCGCAGAATGTCGCGATCAGAAACGGCATCGCGATCGCCAATTATGCCGATAGAAAGCCCGGCGAACCGATGACGGCAAATCCCGGCGAACAGAAATCGAAATACGCTCTCATGCGGAACAATGTTCTGGAAGAGATCGACGCCCTCAAGACGGAAGAGCGGATCCTGGAGGGATATTTCGTCTTCGGCCACGAAGTGAGCACTTTTTCGACGTGCCGGAACGAAACGTACTGGCTCAAGATGAATTCTCCCGCATTCGATGAAATCAAGAAGGTCTATTCGCCGAATCTCGCGGAGGGGATCGAGCCCTACCGGCCCATGTTCATGATTCTCGGGGGTATGGTGGTTCCGGCCGATAAGAATATCGGCTTCGAGTCGGATTACGAATGGTCTTTCGAGGTCACGAGATTCGTCAAAGCCCCCCGTCTGAGCAGCTGTCTTTCCGACTGGATTCTCTTTGATGATTTCTATCAGTGGAAGAGCATTTCTTCTCCTTTCACGGTGACCGGTTTTGCCAAGGGCAATTGGTTCTTCGAGGCCAGCTTCCCGATCGTCGTCGTCGACTGGGACGGCAGGATAATAGGGCAAGGGATCGCGACCGCCAAAGACGAATGGATGACGGAGAAATTCGTGCCCTTCGAGGGCACGATCACATTTGAAAAGCCGACCGGCGCGGAAGAACGCCTGAGGCGCGGCGCGGTAATTTTCCGGCGCGACAACCCTTCCGACCTGCCGGAAAACGACGCCGCCCTGGAAATCCCGATCTATTTCAAATGATAATACTGCGCCTGGCGCGGGAGCGGCGCTCCGGGGATATCGTTACCGGCCGGCAGCAGTATCCTGCAGATTCTTCTGTTGCAGGGTGGCCGTCTTCACGGCCGCTTTGATATCTGCGTTATAGGGATCGAATGCAAGGAGGCTCTGCCACAATGCGATCGCCTCGCCGAGATTGCCTTTCCTGTATTCCTGAAATCCCTGTGTCGAAAGAGATTTCCTGCACAGAGAGAGCTTCGTTATCAGATGCTCTCTGTCAAATGAGAGCATCCCGGCAAAACCCGTGAAGCACGAATAGTTCTTCAGCAGAACGTCGTAGGTTGTGCCCGCCGATGCGAAGGCCTCCGTGTCCAATGCCTTGTCGGCGACTGCCTTGATCTCCTCGAGACTCTTCGCATACTTCTGCACCAATGCCTGATCCCGCGGACGACTCCGGCGTTCGACCGTGTACTCGTCAATCGCTTTCTGGTAGCGACCGGCAGCCATGTGCTGTTCGGCCGAAATCGCCGCTCGCGCCGGTTTCTCAACGGGCCTGTGCGGCGATTGCCGGTCTTTCGTTCCCGCGCACGATTGGACGATGAAGAAGAGCGCACACACGGGAAGACACCATTTCGATTCTCGAAAATCCTTCATGACACCGTCTCCAATACAGTCAGGGGAGCATTCGAGGCGCGTGTTTTTTCCATCTGATCGAGGAAGACTGCGACGAGGTCCTGCCGAAACTGCGTTCCCGACATACGAGCGATCTCGCGCAACGCTTCCTCCTCGGAGAGCGCCTTCCGGTAAGGTCTGTCCGTAGTCATCGCATCGAATGAGTCCGCCACGGATATTATCGCCGCGAAGAGAGGAATGTCGTCGCCGACGAGTCCGTCCGGATAGCCTTTGCCGTTGTGCCACTCATGGTGGTGGCGGGTGGAAGGGATGTATTTGACCAGCGACGGAGCCCAGTTCAGGATGGAAGCTCCGTACTCCGCGTGGTGCATCATCTCTTTATATTCAGCCGGGGTAAGTCTGCCTCGCTTGAGGAGAATGGAGTCGGGAGTTTTTATCTTGCCCACGTCGTGAAAGAGACACGCGATCTCGAGGTCATCCAGATCCTCATGGGAAAGGCCCATTTGTCTGCCGATAAGGAGCGAGAGCTGGGCAACCCTCGCGGAATGTCCATGGGTATACGAATCCCTCGCGTCTATGGCCGCAGCCACGACTCGTATTATGGAAACGTACGCAGCTTCAAGATCGCGCGCGTACGTGTTGAGATTTCCCTGCTGCCGGGCTATCAACGCCGACATCTCGTTGAAATTGGCCGTCAGTTTCCCCAGCTCGTCATGCGAGTAGATTCGGAGAGGGTCCCGTGCGGTTCCATTCTTCAATTCGTCCACGCCCGTCGAGAGCTCCTGTATGGGCTTTATCAGAAAAGACGCCAAGAGCGAGCTCGCAATTGCTCCGAGAACGACAATCATTCCGAAAACCATGAATAACCTGCTGCCGACTCTCTCCCTCGCCTCCGCCAGAACGGACTTGTTCATGCCGATGATCACGTTGCCCAACGGCTTCTTCATAAAAACCACGGGGACCGATATCTCGAAGACGGTGCTCGATGGCGGTGCCAGTTCTCTTACGGTGGTCCCGTCAGCGATCTTTTTCAAGATCCGTCCCCGGGCGATCGGCGCAGTCCTTCCGCCGGTTACCGGAGCGTCGCTGTCGACGACCAGCTTCATGTCCGGATCGACGATCACGGCGTAGGTCATGTCGCTATTCGACGACTTCGCCTTGAAGACAAGATTGTCGAGGGCCAGGAGATCTCTCGACAGAAGGCTGTAACCTGCCGACGCGGCGATGCTCTTGCCTACCGATTCGCCCCTCTTGATAATCTCATTCAGTATGTAGTCGTTCGTTATCCGGACCGTTGTTATGCAGAGAACCAACGAGGTGCTCGTCAGGAGAGCGACAGTGAAGAAAGCAATCTTGAAGCGCAGACTCGCAGACCGGAATCTCCCGGTCATCAGCGCCGGCGCGGATCGAAAGAACCGCAGGAGCGCACGAAAAAAGGAAACCATTCTGGGCCCACATGCATAATCATTCGTGATCATAACTGTTTCCGGTCAAGCCCGGGAGAGTGCGTGCGAGGCGCGACGACTCGCTATGCCTGCACAAAATATTTATATACCATATGTTACGCGCGAAATACCGGGCGCGCACGAGCCGCTTGCCACGACTGAGCTATTTTGCAAGGATCAGGCCGAATCCGGAAAAAAAGAACCGACCGCCTGAACCGGTTCGGACATTGATTACGCGTCGGAACCTGCGATAACCTCGCTATTCGGGACTAGCTCCTTTTTCATCCCCTCGGGCGATTCACTCGCAGCGGCTTCCAGAGTATATTTCCTTCAAAGCAAAGAACGCCATACCGGGCATTATTCTGAAAGGAGCGCGGATTTGTTGTCGCGGTGCGGGTAACCGATCAGTTCCATATTTTACGATGAAAGGGGCAGATTATGGTAAAGAGAACAGCATTGCGAGTCGTCGTCATGATGTGTGTCCTGGTTTATGCGGGAATGGCGGCGGCGCAGGGGAACGTTCAGAACTACTTCAACGACGCGGCATGCAAGGTGAAGGCGGCGTCCGATCCGTCGCAGAAGCGCGATATTCTCGTCGGCGCAATTCAGGATATGTCCAAGGCGCTGGGCACGGTTCAGAACTCGCCGCTCGTTTCGAAGAGCGATCGCGCGGGCCTCGATCGTCTCAATGCCTCCCTTCAGGAGAAACAGGACGAGCTCGCGGGCACGAACGGATTCGCGCGCGTCGCCGACGATCAGCTCAACGCGTTCTCCGAATACGTCGTGCAGGACATGGAGCAGGCCGATCAGACGATCACTATCGGCGTCGTCGCGGCGCTCTTGATCGTCATTATCATTATCCTTATCGCGTAGTCTCTCGCTGTCGCGGGCAATGCGGGCGTTTGGTATGAAAAGCTCACTCAATCGATTCTTCGCGGGGGTCACGCATGCGCATCGAGTGCCCATGATGGGCGTCGCATGCGTGGCGCTCGCGCTGTTCCTCTCTTCATGCGGCTCCGCTCCTCCCGCCCGCCGCGCGGCCTTGACGGAAGGCGAGGGCGGAACGCGCCCGCGCTACTCGATTGTGTGCGTTATTCACGGCGACGGCAACTATCTCTACCACGATTCCCGCGGCGACAAGCATAGAGCGGATGAGGTGACTCTCGCGGAAGCGAAGACGGTGGCCGAACGGAACACGCAGGCGGAGATGTTCATTTTTCATGAAAGACGCAGGAGGCATCTCTTGCTGTTCGTCCCCCGTCGCGACGGAACGCTGTATTACTACCGGTACGGCCGGCTCATCGCCGAGGAATCGTACTGGCGCGATCGGGGGCAATCGCGATTCGATCCTGAAATGGAGTTGTATGACCGCTACCGCGCGGAAGGATCGCCCGAGCCGGTGAGATTGTTCCTGTATTTCGGCCATGAAATCCCCGAATTCGGCGGGGCGGGCTACGACGCGTCGTACAAGAAGCGGACGTTCACGGTGGACGACCTCGCCGACGGATTGAGGCGCGTCGCGCGCGATTCCACGAGGATCGACCTCGTCGTGCTTTCCTCGTGTTTCAGCGGCACGCCGCGCACGATTTCCGCGCTCGCCCCGCGCGCGCGGTACGTCGTCGCCTCTCCCGACAATCTTCACCTCTCATACTTCGATTGTGGCCCCTTGGAACGGCTGGATATCGGTTTACGGGAGGGAGATATGTTCGGGTTTGCGAATGCGTTCGCTCGCCATGCGTTCGACAGGCTGACGGAAGATGTCCAGACGGCGGTCACCGTTGCCGTATATGACGTGGATCGCGTTCAGGGATTCCTGCGTTCGACCGGCGGCATTTACGATCGCGCCCTGGCCGCGGTTGAAAAGAAGGCGCCGGCATCCGTCGAGCGCTGCGATTGCGCGGAAGATGCCGCATACGCTCTGCCTGGGATAAACGAGGGGATAACGGTGCTCTATCGCCCGCCTCGTTTCGGACGCCTGAAGCACAAAGAGAGCCATTCGGGATGGGAATGCTGGAAGCTTTTGGAATAATCCGGCGTCGTGCGAAACGCTCGCACCTTGAAGCCGGAATATTCAGATAGATACAACGGAAGAGGCGAAACGTGAACCTGACCACACATTACTACGTGCTCTCCCTGGGCGACCGCACGAGCAGGCTCTACGAGGCGTTTCGGGACACGCTCATCGATATTCTCAACAAGGGATTCCCGATCGAATCTTCCGTGGGCGTCGGCGGCACGGAGGAGCCGGCCCGGAGAGACGATCGAATGCGGGAATTCATTCGCACGGCGGACCAGCACTTCGATCACTATCTGACACAGGACCCGCTTCGATTGGTCGTGGTCGGCGCGGGAGAATACCTGTCTTTGTTCAGAACCGTGACGTCGCATCACGACGTGTTGATCGGCATGGTCGAAGGCGATTATTCGGCCACTTCTCCGCACGATCTGGGCAAGATCGTATGGCCGATCGTCAAAGAGGCGATGGCGGGGACCGGCGAGAAAGCGATTCGCGACCTGGCGACGGCGGAAGACTCGCGGAACGTCGCTTCCGGAATCGACGCGGTGGGACATCTGGCGGGCTCGGGGACGGGGGACACCTTGTTTGTCGAAGATGGATATCATATGAAGGGGGGCATTCGCGAAACGGATCACTCGCTCATCATGTCGAAAGATCTGGATATACAGGAAGCGATCGACGACGCGGTGGATGCCATTATCGAGAAGGTCCTGGAAAAGGGCGGAAACGTAGTTTTCCTGGAGAGCGGCTCGCTGGCGAAGCTCCAGAGGATCGCTCTCGTTACAGGCGGTTGATTGTCTGACGGCCGCATGGCTCTCAATGAGGAGGTGAAGCGGAAATGCTTTGGACAATAGGAATTATTCTGTTGATTCTCTGGCTGCTCGGTTTGATCACCGCGCACACGTTCGGCGGAGTCCTCCATGTGCTCCTGGTTATCGCGCTCGTGGTGATCGTCATTCGTCTTCTTCAAGGCCGGCGCATATAGCGTTTCCGGTCAAGCCGAGCAGAAAAAGCTCGTTCTCTCCTCCCCTGCTGTTCTTCTAGCGGAACAACAGAATTGAGGTGCGCCGGGATCCCGAAAATATCCCGATTCCGGTGCTGCAGCGAGTGGTGTGCTTCGAGCAGTGGATTTCTATCGATCGAGTCAGAAAGGTTTCTTTATGAAGAATATTGCCGCAGTGTCGATTTCGATTTGTCTCGCGCTGATGCTCGTCGCATCCGCCGCTTCCGGCGCAAGCCGCAGCGCCCCCGTCGTTATCAATCATCTCTGCGCCGATCTCGCCGCGATTCCGGTCGACGCGATCCAGACCGCGCAGGACGTCTGCAAATGGCATTACGCGAGACTGTCGCACGGGCGACAGATCATGGTGGGGTTCGAGAGGATCGAGGCCGCCGATCCGTTCTACGCGGCCATATGGCCGAAGACGGGAGGCTCGCTCCCGGTCGAGCCCGATATGCTGTGCATCTACACCGACGCGGTCGCGTCCGACTACTACTGGCGGGGTTCGGGGATCGATATCACCCGGGCCATTCTCAACGGGACTCCCGAGCTGAACATCTCCGCCATGTGCTGGTGCGCCGAGCTCGACACCGCACCGGTGAGCTACGTTCAGGATTACCTGACCGCGATGCAGACGCTCGAGAGCGAGTTCCCGGGAGTCACGTTTGTGTACTTCACCGGCTCGGCCGAGATCGGCGGGGGCTACGGGTACAACCGATACCTGCGCAACAAGCAGATCCGCGACTTTTGCGTCGCGAACAACCGGGTGCTCTACGATTTCGAGGACCTCGACTCCTGGTGGCACAATCCGGCGACGCAGCAGTGGGAGCATTCGACCTACGAGTACAACAGCGTAACGGTGCCCGTCGAGCATCCGAATCTCGCGGGCAACGACGCCGAGCATACGTCGTACGAGAGCTGCGAACAGAAGGGACGCGCCGCATGGTGGATGATGGCGGTGCTGAGCGACTGGATGCCGACGACCGGAGTGGATGACGATTCCGGCGACGGGATTTCGCCCGCGGCGCCGTACAAGGGTCTCGATCTCTCGTGCTATCCGAACCCGTTCAACCCGTCGACGACAATCACGTTTACTCTCGCCGAGCGGACGAACGTGAGGCTCGCGATCTATGGCGCGGGCGGCGCGCTGGTCAGGACGCTCGTCAACGGCAGTCTCAATGGAGGCGCGCAGCGCGTCCAGTGGAACGGCTTGAACGATTCCGGAGCGCCGGTCGCCTCGGGCGTGTATTTCTACCGGATCGGCGCGGATAGGGAGACGAGCACGAAGAAGCTCCTCCTTCTCAGATAGCGCTCTATCGATGTTGTTAGCCGAGGTGGGGGGGAGCGCCGCACGGGCGCTCCCCCCCTTTTATTGCCGCCGCTTCGAACCCGCGGGCGCCGCGAGGGACTCCGAAATGCATATTCCGGCTTGACCTGAAATCGGAGGTGAGCGATAATCGATTACGGCGTTCCGGGAAGTGAGGAAGCCTCAGGTTGGATTACTCTGCAATGGAGGCGCATTGCGATGGCAAAGATTCGAATCCTGCTGATCGAGGACAACCGTCTTCTGCGGGAAGGCATCGCCGCCATGCTCAACGCCCAGAGCGATCTCGAAGTCGTCGCGCGATCGGAAGACGGCGACGCGCTGCGAGAGTTGAAGGGCATGAAGAAAACCCCCGACGTCATCCTTCTGGATCTCGGGCTGGAAAAGACGAATAGCCTGAAACTGATGATCGTGCTGCGGGAAGAATTGCCGACGGCACGGATCATCGCCATGGATATCTTTCCCGAACAGCTCGACATCGTCGAGTTCGTGAAAGCCGGCGGGAGCGGATTCATTCTGAAGGATGCCTCGCCGAACGATTACGTCAAAACCATCAGGGCCGTCGTAACAGGCAAGAAGGTGCTTCCGCCGGCTCTGACCAATTCGCTTTTCACCCAGATCGTCGACTCCGCGCTCAAGACCGGCAACATTCCGAGCACCTCGATACAATTGACCGCTCGTGAGCGGGAGATCGTCGCCCTGATTTCCGAAGGCCTGAGCAACAAGGACATCGCCGAGCGGCTTCATATCGCCACGTATACCGTGAAGAGCCACATACACAATATCCTGGAGAAGTTGACGCTCAATACCCGCCTGCAGATAGCGGCCTTCATCCGCAAGGAAGAATCCGTCTGACCGGGCTCGGGTATTGATTCTCCGCACAACCGGCAATGGCATCGCTCCGAAAGGAGCGTGGATGTATTGTCGCGGCGCGGGCAACCGATTGGTTGAACTCTCAATCACAGGCGGAAAAAGGTCAGCAGAAAGAGGATTCCGTCCATGGCGGTTTTCGGGCCGTCCTGAGAAGATCGTGTTGACCTTGAATGCATGGGGCCGTGAAACTCTACCAGGGAGGATCAAGTGCAATGGCGAAGATTCGAATCCTGCTGATCGAGGATAACCGTCTTCTGCGGGAAGGCGTCGCCGCCATGCTCAACGCCCAAAGCGATCTCGAAGTCGTCGCGCGATCGCAAGACGGCGACGCGCTGCGAGAGTTGAAGGGCATGAAGAAAACCCCCGACGTCATCCTTCTGGATCTCGGGCTGGAGAAGGGAAATGGCCTGAACCCGATGATGATGCTGCGGAAAGAAGTGCCGACGGCACGGATCATCGCCACGGATATCTTCTCCGAACAGCTCGACATCGTCGAGTTCGTGAAAGCCGGCGGGAGCGGATTCATTCTGAAGGACGCCTCGCCGAACGATTACGTCAAAACCATCAGGGCCGTCGTGGCAGGCAAGAAGGTGCTTCCGCCGGCTCTGACCAATTCGCTTTTCACCCAGATCGTCGACTCCGCGCTCAAGACCGGCAGCATTCCGAGCACCTCGATACAGTTGACCGCTCGCGAGCGGGAGATCGTCGCCCTGATTTCCGAAGGCCTGAGCAACAAGGACATCGCCGAGCGGCTTCATATCGCCACGTATACCGTGAAGAGCC
>JBFYZM010000276.1:0-4555 GCA_041309505.1 Candidatus Krumholzibacteriota bacterium | reverse complement strand
GTCGAAGAAAAGGAGAACGGGATCCGCGTACACTCCCCTCCCGAGATAGATCTTCTGCGGACCCTCCTTGAACGAAGCGAGAATTATTTTATAGTAATCCATGTAGCCCGGGTCGATATTCACGCGGCGCCCGCCGTCCCCCGATAGATCCTCCTCCATCGCCGCGGTATCGAGCTTCACCTGCACGATATCGGTCGCCTCGCAGAGCGGCTCGAAGGAGATCATGAGCCGGTCCAGAGAGGGCCCCATCTCGTCTTCGTAGTAATCGGTGCCGTCGAAAGGGTGAGCGGCGCCAAGGTGGTCTATTCTCCCGAAGCGTTCCTCGAGCATCGGGAAAAGGTGACGCTCGAGATCGAAGTCGCGCCCCGCGAGAACGGCGGCGAGGAGCTTCACCGAGGCTCCCGGGTTCGGCTTTCCAGCTTTCGGGTGCGCCATGAACGCCTACGCCTCTTCCCGCGCCGCGGCTTCCCGCGCGCGCCACGTGCGCTTCAGCCTCTCGAGATGCTCTCGCGCCTGCACCGTCACCTCGGGCGGAATGCCGAAATCGGCCGCTATGCGCGATTCGAAACCGCTCCGGATGTTTTCGTTCATCTTGCCGCTCGCACTTTTCATGCGGAGATGATGGTTCTTTATGTAGAGATGCCCCTGCGGCGTGAGGCGCGTGAGAAGAAGGTTGTTCATCATCGGGAGAGAGAACGAGTCCTGCCAGTGCCGCATAAACGCTGCGTGAGAGACGGCGACCGTTTTCACGGTGTATCGCCACTTGCGGTCCTCGCCCTCGAGCGTGAAGAGATCGTAGCGCTCCCCCTCCCGCGGCCTGATCTCGACGACGCCGAAGGTCGTCTCCATCCGCACCGGTTTCCCCGCGAGCTCGACCGGTTCCCCGACGAGGTAGCCGGGATCGACGAGGTACCTGCGCTCGTTCATCTCGACGACGAGCGCGCAATGGATGTTCGGTTGTTTCATGTCGGCCATGACGGGATAGCATCGGTAACCGGTGCTCGCGAGGATCGAGCCGAGGCAATAGGTCAGGGAAAAGCACGTCCCGCCGGTATGACGCTCGACGTAGCCGCTCACGACTTCGACCGGCCCGCGCAGGCGTTCTTCGGCTGAGCTCGCCGTGAATTTCCTGATGATCTTCGTGAGATTTTCGTAGGGCAGATTCGAGTAGCAATCGACGATGCGGCGCAGCGTTTCGAGCTCCGGATTTCCCGACGGCAGCCTGAAATGCCCGAGAAGAATCTCCCGCGCCGCTTGCCCGCCCGAAGCCATGGGATTATTCCAGATTTCGAAACTCATCGCCGTTCGACTAAGGTACGTCATTGTCCGGGCGCGGGCAACCGGAAAGCGATGGCGGGAATCGGGCTAGCTCCAAGGGATTAGCTCCTTTTCCATCCTCCTGAGCTATCGACTTGCACGGGCCTTCCGAGTATATTTTCTTCGAGTACCTGATCGAACAAGGTATGGCAGGGTTGAGTGACGCCTTTGGCTAAACTATTATTGTACCCCGCGCAGAACGATCGTTGCGAGGTATTGCATATGAAAGAAGGATAATGAGAATTCTATTCGTAAACCCGCCCGTCGGAATGGGTTACTACAGCATGGGCCTCAGCCGCCCCCCCCTCGGTCTCGCATACATGGCCGCGCTTCTTACCGATCACCACGTGGAGATCATCGACTTCAACATCGAGAAGAAGAGATGGAAGCAGTTCCCGTTCGCCGGCTTCGACATCGTGGGCATATCCGCCGATACGGCGCGATATTCGACCGCGATGAAGATCGCGAAGGTCGCGAAAGCAGCCGGGGCGACCGTCGTGATGGGCGGCCCCCACGTGAGCTTCTTCGACGAGGACGCCCTCAGGAGCGGATACGTCGATTACATCATCCGCAACGAGGGAGAGTACTCGTTCCGCTTGCTCGTGAAGCATCTTTCGCATGAGCTTCCGATCGAAGAGGTGCCCGGGCTCTCCTATCTGTCAGGCGGCGAGATCGCGAGGAATCAAAATCCGGCTTTCATAACCGATCTGGACTCCCTCCCGTTTCCGAGACGCGATCTCCTGCCGCTGCGCAAGTACAAGGAAAAGATCGACGGGCGCCCCATGACGACGATCATCACCTCGCGCGGCTGCCCGTTCAACTGCAACTTCTGCTCCTCGTCCCAATTCTCCGGCGTCCGCTGGCGCCCGCGTTCGGTCGACAGCCTCCTCGAGGAGATCGATCTCATTTATAACAAGTACGGCTACCGGGCGATCAACTTCATCGACGACAACTTCACGCTCAATCCCGCCCGGGCCGTGGCGATATCGGAACGGATCATCGCGGGCGGATACGATCTCCACTGGGAAGCGATGTCGCACGTGGAGACGGTCGTCAAGAACCCCGGCATGGTCAAGGTGATGGCGCAATCGGGGCTCAAATGGATGTTCCTCGGGTTCGAGAGCGGAAGCCAGGAGATCCTGAACGAGTACGGGAAGAAATCGACGGTCGAGGACGCGAAGAAGGCTGTCGATATTCTCCACGAGAACGGCGTGAAGATCATCGGCGCCTTCATCCTCGGCGCTCTCGGGGACAACCCGCGCACGATGAGGCAGACGATCGATCTCGCGAAATTCCTCAACCCGAGCAGGGTGCAGTTTTCGCTGCTCACTCCGTATCCCGGCACGAAGCTTTTCGAGAAGGTCAAAGAGAAGCTCCTGACGAAGAACTGGGCGATGTACTCGGGCCTTCACCCGACGATCAAGCTCGACAAGATCGCGCCGCAGGCGCTGAACCGGTTTCTCTTCAAGGCGTATGCCGGTTTCTACCTGAGGCCGCCGAAGGCGATCGAGAACTATCCGTACATCTTCCGGACGATACCGAGCGCGATGGCGCTCATTTTCACGAATCTGTTCTCGCGCGGATACAAGCTATAATACGCGGGGCCTGGCGGCGATTGCACCCCGCGCGATACGCGGGTCCTGCCGCCGATTCTTCCCCGCGCGTGCTCGCTCGCGCGATACGCGGGTCCTGCCGCCGACTGCACCCCGCCCGTGCTCGCGAGCAAGGCTCGCTGCGCAGCGGGCGGGGACCCCGTCGGCGTCACCCGCTATTCAGAGTTTTTCGGCCAGACCGCCCGCGCGCCTCTACACATCGCCCGTTCATATCGCCCGTTCGGCGTTGACAGCCCCCCCTGTTTCCTATAGACTAATCCTTGCGTTATTCTGGAATTTCAACGGGTGGCACTTTCGTCTTCGGAACGAGGAGGAGCGCTGAGCATGGCGAAGGAAAAGGTCACGATGAAGAAGCTCGACTTCGGGCCGCGCCGCGGCGTCTATATCGATATCGGGCCCGACGTCGAAAAGTTCCAGTTCCCGGCGGATACGATCAAGAGCTTCGAGGATTACGATCTCGTCTACCGCACGCTCTGCGGCATTCTCTACAACTTCGTGCCGACGTCGGGGCACCCGGGCGGGAGCATATCGTCGGGGCGCCACGTCGCGGGGATTCTCTTCCATACACTCGACTACGACATCGGCGATCCCGAATGCCCGGAAGCCGATCTCGTCTCGTACGCCGCGGGGCACAAGGCGATGGGGCTCTACGCGATGTGGGCGCTCCGCAACGAGGTCGCGCGCATCGGCAAGGCGAGCTTGCTGCCGAAGGACGAGAAGTTCCAGCTCCGCTTCGAAGACCTTCTCGGATTCAGGCGCAATCCGACCCAGGAGACGCCGCTCTTCGCGAAGTATCGCGCGAAGCCCCTCGACGGGCATCCGACCCCGGCGACGCCGTTCATCAAGCTCTCGACCGGCGCCTCGGGCGTCGGCGTGGGCTCGAGCTTCGGGCTCGCCTTCGGCGCCATGGACACATACGGCGGCGGCGCCCCCCTCGTCCAGATCACCGAGGGCGAGGGCGGCATGACGCCGGGACGCGTCGCCGAGGCGTTCGCGACCGCGTCAGCCGCGCAGCTCTGGAACATCAAGTTCCACATCGACTGGAATCAGGCGTCGATCGATTCGAATAAAGTCTGCCGCGAAGGGGACAAGCCGGGCGACTACGTTCAGTGGGATCCGATCGAGTTCGCCTTCCTTCACGACTGGAACGTGATCTACGTCGAGAAGGGGCACGATTTCCGGCACGTTCTCGCCGCTCTCGAAGTGGCGAAGGAGCGCATCAACGACCAGCCGACCGCGGTCGTATACCGCACGACGAAGGGCTGGCAGTACGGCATCGAGGGGCGCAAGTCTCACGGCGCGGGACACAAGTTCTGCTCCCCCGAGTACTACAAGACGCTCGAGCCGTTCGAAAAGCGCTTCGGCGTGAAATTCCCGAAGTTCGAGGGAAAGCCGGAGCACGTCACCGTCGAGCAGAACTTCTGGGATACCCTCACGGTCGTCCGCAAGGCGCTCGAATCGAACCGCGCGCTGTGCGAGTTCTTCGCCGGACGTCTCGAAGAAGCGAAGAAGCGGCTCAGGGCCGCGAACCGAACGAAGCGCCCGGGCTGCCCGAACCTCGGCGTCATATACACGAACGCGATCAAGGCGGATCCGATCCCGAGCGAGTGCACGTACCAGCTCGG
>JBFYZM010000275.1:0-2929 GCA_041309505.1 Candidatus Krumholzibacteriota bacterium | reverse complement strand
CAGATGATCGCGCATATCTCCTCGCTCATCCCGTTCGAAAGGCGGTAGAACACGTTGCGCCGGTCCCTGCGGGCGAGCACGAAACCCTCCCCGAGCAGAATGCGGAGGTGCTTCGAAACGTTCGCCTGGGCGAGACCGGTTTCCTCCACGAGCTCCGTCACGCACTTCTCGCCGGAGCAGAGACGCCGCAGCACGGAGAGGCGCGACGCGTCGGCGAGCGCCTTGAGTCGCCTCGCCACGAGCTCGAACGGCATGGATTCGGATTCGAACGTCATCGGGCCGCCCCTTTTCATATTCCTATATAAGTATATAATAATATAACGCCGATGTCAAGGACACGCCGTCCGATGTTCCCGCGAAATATGTTTCAACGCTTCGAAGGTGCGATTATACTGGAGCCGCGCGCAACCTTCAACGGGGAACGGAACAGGGAGGCGACGTTCATGAATGCACGGCTTCGCCTGAGCGCCGCGGTCGCGCTCGCAGCGGGCATGTTGGCGGCATCGCCGGCCTTTGCGATCGATCCGGGCCGGACGGCTCCTTCATTCGATCTGCCGCTCATGGATGGGTCGGGGCGCGCGGGATCGGACGAGCTCTTTTCGAAACACGAGTATACGTTCCTCGTTTTCTGGCGCTCGAGCTGCCCGCACTGCGTCGAATCGCTTCTCGGCTGCGAACGATTCTATCGAATATACGGCGGCGAGGACGTCGCCGTCCTCGGGATCAACACCGACGACCGCGACCGGCTCGCGGCGCGCGGCGTGCTGGAATCGAATATCATCACCTTCCCCCAGGCGCTGGACGCGGGAGGGATGGCGGCCGCGAGCTACGGAATCCCTTTCGAAACGTTCGCCCTGTACCTCGTCGGGAGGGGAGGCGCCGTGCTCGGAGCGCGATTCGAACCTGAAGGAGACGCCGGCGCCGCGATGGAGGAGATGCTGCGGCAGGGGGAGAGCCCTGTCGTGACGAGTGAAGAGCCGCGGGCCGTCCCCGTCGCGCCGGGCGATTCCGGCGCGCCCGGACAGGGAAGATCCTTCTCCTGGCACGGGCGCCAGCGTATCCGTCTCCTCGCCGTCGACGCCCGAGGGGCGGACGCGACGGGGCTCTACGGCGAGCCGGTCGATCCGCAGCGGAGCGTTCAATACCGGCTTGAAGTCGAAGCGTCGATGAGGCTCGCGAAAGGTCTCCGCGCGGGGGGGCTTCTCAGGATCGGCAACGAAGGGAAGAAGGTCCTCGCTTCCGGCCCGGAATACCTCGGCTCGGAGTGGGGGAGCGCGTTCGCCGAAATCGAGGCAGCGGCGTTTCGCGCGAGAATCGGATATTTCAAGATCGCCATGACGCCGTTCACGCTTATGCGCTGGGACGGGGACGACAGCCCGCGCGTCGGGGGGGACACCGGCTGCGGATGCGGCGGCCCCGCCGCGGGGGCGCTTCTCGTCGAAAGCCTCGAGGAGCTCGGCCCCGATCTGACATTCGAGGGAGCGATCGCCGCGCATGCCGCGTCCGGTTTCGAAACGAGAATCTTCTACGCGATCCCGCGGCGGGCGATCGAGACGAGCTATTCGGCGAACCGCTTCGGCGGCGCGGAGCGGGCCCGGTATTCCCAGGAGATCGCGGGATTCGAATCGAGATGGCAGCGTCTCGACCGGCGCACGGGATCGTTCTGGAAGGCGGGCGCGCACGCGATCGCGAGCTTCGAGAACCGGCGTTCGGTGGATTTCTACGCTCTCGGCTATCTTTCGGAGGATCCCTGGATCGAAACGCGGACCCTGACCTTTACGGGTGAGGCGCCGCTCGCGCGGTACGCGCGTCTGCGCGGCGAGATCGTCGCGTGGAACGACACCAAGGAACGCGGCATCGTGACGGCGGACGGTCTCGTGGACGTGTCGCGTAAAGGGGGAGGAGGGTACGGGGGGATCGCCATCGAAAAACCGCTGGGCCCGTCGCTCCTCGTGGATTACCTGCGCCTCGCCCGCGGATTCTCGACGCCGTACTCCGCCCTCTCGTACGAGGAAAACACGGAGGGTGTCCGCGCGTCGGCGCGGATGCCTTTGTTCGGCGATCTCCTGTCGATTTCTCTCTTCCACAAGAGACTGCGCGAAGCCGACCTCGCCCCGTCGGAAGCGGAACGGGGGCAGATTTCCATCTCGGGCGCGTCGCTCGATCTCGGTCTCTGGGGAAGTCTCGGCGCCGGCCTCGGCGCGCTCGAGAAGAAGACGTGGCGGGACGGAGAGATGTCGTCATCCCGCTCGTCCCGGAAGGGGATCGTGGGGGAGCTTCGCTACGAGTTCGAGAAGATCGGCACAGTGCGGCTTCGATACGAACGGATCGATTACGCCGAAACGGCGCCCGTCGCGACGGAATCCGCGACGAACATGTATTCGCTCTATTCTTCGATTGAATTCTAGCGGAACAGGCTCTTGATCGATCCCCAGGACTCGTTTTCGGTGGCGGCATACGAATCGAAACGGAAAAAGTCGATCCATGCGCCGCCGTCTCCCGCAACGAAGATCAGCCTGAAGTCGAGCGGGGATTCGAAAATTCCGAGGGGGTCTCCGCCGGAGACCAATATGGCGGTGCTTCAACTGCCGCAGGATCCCTTGCCGACGAAGCTCAGGGTCCTTATCTCCGGCTCCTCCCCGTGTATGGGTCTGGTCACGAGATGAAACAGGTACGGGACGTTCGGGTTCCCCCAGCAGCGCATCCAGAGTATGTAGGTCCCGAACGCGGGGGCCGCGACCTGGAACTCGGCCCATTCATCGGCATAGTCGAGGCCGACCAGCACAATGCTGTTGTAGCTGCGGATGCTCTCGGGCATGATATTGTATGAAGCGGTGAAGTTCTCCGCCTGAACGTATACTTCCGCCCCGCGGACGAGGCATGGAAAAAGCGCGAGAACGGCGGCGGCGAGCGCGATGAGCTTCTTCAT
>JBFYZM010000274.1:0-5364 GCA_041309505.1 Candidatus Krumholzibacteriota bacterium | reverse complement strand
GCGAGCTTGTCGCCCGACATCTCGTTCTTCCAGAAGCGGCGGCGGCTGCGGCGAAGATACCAGTTCGAGAGCTCGTCGATGACGAACGTCTGGATGGCGCGCGCGGCGCGGGTCAGCTCGTAGCGGTCGAGCATGTCAGTCACCTCGCGCACGGTCGTGTTGTAGCGCGAGACGATCCAGCGATCGAGGAGGTTCGCGCTCTTCACGTCCCCCCGGGGCGCAAAGCCGTCGATCTCCGCGTACATCGAGAAGAAATTATAGAGGTTCCTGATCGAGCCGAGGAACCGGTTGGCCGTGTCGCGGAGCGACGAGAGGTCGAACTTCTTCGGGAGCCACGGCGAGCCGCTCGCGAGGAGATACCAGCGCAGCGCGTCGGCGCCGTCCGAGGCGAGCACGTCGCTCGCGAAGACTGCGTTGCCGCGCGTTTTGCTCATCTTCTGCCCCGCGGCATCGAGCACCATGCCGTGCGGAAGGCACCGTTTGTAGGGGCTCTGCTTCGTGAGGAACGCGCCGATCACGAGGAGCGAATAGAACCAGCCGCGCGACTGATCCACTCCCTCGCTGATGAACTCGGCCGGGTACTGGCTCTTGAAAACGTCCATCTTCTCGTGCGGGTAATGATACTGCGCGAACGGCATCGAGCCCGAATCGAACCAGCAGTCGATCACTTCCGGCACGCGCTTCATTTTCCCGCCGCACTCGGGGCAGCCGACGTCGAGATCGTCGATGAAGGGCTTGTGGAGGTCGTACTCCTCGGGAAACGCCTCGGCAATCGAGCGCAGCTCCTCGACCGAGCCGATGCAGAACTGCTCCTCGCACGCCTCGCACGTCCAGATGTTGAGCGGCGTGCCCCAGTAGCGCTCGCGCGAGAGCGCCCAGTCGACGTTCCCCTCGAGCCACGCGGTGAAGCGATTCTCCCCCACCTCGGGCGGGAACCACTGCACCTTCGAGTTCGCCTCGAGGAGAAGGTCCTTGAACGCGGTCGTCTTGATGTACCACGAGCGGCGCGCGTAGTAGATGAGCGGCGACTTGCAGCGCCAGCAGAACGGGTACGAATGCTTGATCTTCCCGCTCCGGTAGAGGAGGCCGCGCTTCTTGAGGTCGGTGATGATCTCGGGATCGGCGTCCTTGATGAACATCCCCGCCCACGGCGTCACTTCCTCCGTGAACTTTCCCGACTCGTCGACCGGCTGGATCATCGGAAGGTTCTCGGCCTTGCCGGCGTTGTAGTCGTCCTCGCCGAACGCGGGGGCCATGTGCACGATGCCGGTGCCGTCCTCGAGCGAGACGAAATCGGCGCCGATGACCCTGAATGCGTCGACCATCTTGTCGAAGAACGGGAAGAGCGGCTCGTAGCGCTTGCCGATGAGCTCGCTCCCCTTCACCGTGCCGAGGATCTCCGTGTCCCCGTCGAGAACGCCGACGAGCGCCTCGGCGAGAATGAGGACGTCCCCCTTGTTGCGCACGCGGACATAATCGTGGTCGGGGCCGACCGCGAGCGCGACGTTCGAGATCAGGGTCCACGGCGTGGTCGTCCAGACGAGGAAAGAGGCGTCCTCGTCGGCGAGCTTGAGCTTGATATGGACGGAAGGATCCTGGACGTCCTGGTATCCCTGCGACACCTCGTGGCTCGAGAGCGACGTGCCGCATCTCGGGCAGTACGGGACGATCTTGTGCCCCTGGAAGAGCATGTCCTGATCCCAGAACTGCTTGAGAATCCACCAGACCGATTCGATATATTCGTTCTTGAAGGTGATGTACGGATCGTCGAGGTCGAGCCAGAAGCCGAGCTTCTTCGTGAAATCGAGCCATTCGTCGAGATACTTGAAGACGCTCTTGCGGCACTGCTCGTTGAACGCGGCGACGCCGTAATGCTCGATCTGGTCCTTGCCGTCGAGGCCGAGCTGGTGTTCGACTTCGATCTCTACGGGAAGGCCGTGCGTGTCCCAGCCGGCCTTGCGGACGACGCGGTGCCCCTTCATCGTCTGATAGCGGCAAACGAGATCCTTGATCGTGCGCGAGAGGGCGTGATGCACGCCGGGGCGCCCGTTCGCGGTCGGCGGCCCCTCGTAGAACACGAACGGGCTCGAGGCCGGCCGCTCCTCGACGCTGCGCTCGAAGATGCGATTCGCCTCCCAGAAGGCGAGGATCTCCGCTTCGAGCTTCGTGGCTTCGCCGAAGGGCGAGAGCTCCGGATAATGCTTTCTGGTTTTCTCTTTTTCCGCCATATCGATTCCACCGAACGGGTATATAACACGATAACCCCGCGCCTTCTGGGGGACGCCCGGGGTTAATCGCCTGCCAAGCTTGGACTATACCTTATAAGAGAACCGGCGCTCCGTGTCAAGAGCGTACAATCGCAGTGAGAAAGCGCCTATCGGAAGAGTGCCTTGATCGCACCCCAAGTGGATCCCTCAACGCCGATCTCATTAAAGAACCTGCCACTTCCGTCCGGCTGATACACATACTCGATAACAGGCTCAAGATAGGGCAGTTGCAGGAACCTGAACTTCGCGTAGTTCCCTTCTTTTGTTCTCGCCACGTACGTCATATCATAAAGGGCTGGTAAGTCCCAAGTGTACGAACTGGAATCCTCAGGGGCGAATCTCAGTTCCTCGAAAGTGCTGTCCGGAATCATCGCTACTCTTGCTGGATTCGTGACGCTGATCCTCAAACCCAGGTCCGGCTCTACGACAAACGCCAAAAAGATATCTGGGAATTCCAAAACGCACAGACTCTTCTGCGCACTGAAGTCCCATCCCCAACAAGGGGACATGATTCCCTGCCCGGATATGACATCGGCACTAGCGCCGGTCGCGATTACCAGCACACAGACAGTCGCGAGTAACAGCCCGTGTCCGCAGGCTCTCTGATCGACGTTAATTGCGCTTGACCTCTTCCTATCGGGCAGGAACATTCTCTCAACCCCCGTTGGCTGCTACCGGCTCTCTGAAGTCATGTTCCCTCCAAGTCACGGCGCCCGTCCCCGAGATCCCTGCCAAGTCCGCATTCAACGGGGTGCGCTCGCAAGGGGTCATTTGTAGATCGCTTTGATGGCTCCCCATGATGTTTGTTTCACGGATATCGCCCCGCAGCCCACGGGACGTGCCCCGATGAGGCTGCATGGATATGCATCGGGGTGATTCCCCGGCGCGCAGGGGGAATCGCTCTGGAGAAGGAAGTTCCCGGAGCCGGGGGGATCGGCCGCGCAGAACTGGGGATCGACGCTTATATTGCCGTTCGTTCCCGTGGGATCAGTCCCCTGCAGGTAGTTGGCGATGGAGTTCCCGAACACGTTGTTGCACGAGACTTCCCCGACGACTCCCCCGCTCAGATCGATCCCGCGTTCGTTCCCGACAATGAGGTTATTTCGGATCGTGTTCCAGGGCCAACTTCCGTCGAGGGAAAGCGCGGTGCCGCAGGCCATGATGGTATTATGATCGAAGATGAAACCGGAGCTCTCCGAAAGACTGATTCCGCTCCCGTACCCATATATGCAATTTCCCGAGATCGTAGTCCCATTGTGCTGCCAGAAGCCGATTGCGGATTCGTACGGGCTGCCGCTCCCGCGGAGGATATTCTTCGATATCCTTCCGTCGTGAGTCCAGCTACCGTTATTGCCGAACAGTATCGAGTTGAAGGTGAATCCTTCGACGACCGAATCGATGCCGATGAACACTCCGACCGGCGCTGTCCCCCCGCGTTCGAGAACTGTGGCTTCGGCTCCGGCTTCGCTCACGAGTGTGATCCGCTCCTTCTGGAAGAACAGATGGGAATTGATTTGATAGCTCCCGGCTGCGACGAGAACGCTGTCGCCCGCCGCGCAGCTGTCGAGCGCAGCGGCAATCGAAGGCGCGTCCCCCGTTCCGGCCGCGTTCACGCGCCAGGTGCGCGCATGGCCGGCGGACGACAGAAAAACAATCAGAGCGATCGCGACGATGCTCGAGAGCTTCATGATATCCTCCTTGAATTTCCACGCTGATACTATAGAATACCATAGAACTGTGGCCCCAGCAACTCAAAAGGCGGCAATTCGCGGCGAAACGCGCCCTTCCACACAACGAGCTCGATAAATTATTGAAATACTTGAAATTGTGCTCGCTTTATGCAAAGGATAGCGGTATATTGCGTCTGTGACCCGTCTACTGAAGGAGCTTTTGAGAGTACGTAGAAGTCAGGAATCCAAGATCGCCTCGATATCAGGCCCCCATCAATACGGTACAATCCTACCTTATTAATCCAGGGACAGAATCCAATCGACAGAGATCTTGTGGTACGTCTTCCGGGTGAGCCGCATACCGCGTCATCCGGAGTGAACAACGGGATATTCGGATAAGGGAGAGGTGAAGCGCAATTTGATCTGAAGAATCGTGGAATAGCAGCTCAATCAACGGCATTTTATACAAGTTAGTGAAAGGACTCTAAGATTATGGCCAAGAAAATATACGTAGGCAATCTATCATTCGACACGAATGACGAACAGTTGAACCAGATCTTCACGCCGTACGGCGCCGTCGCCTCCGCGCGCGTCATCAAGGACAAATACACGGACCGCTCGAGGGGTTTCGGTTTTGTCGAGATGGACAACGTGGCCGAGGCCGACAAGGCGATCGCCGAGCTCAACGGGAAGAACGTCGAAGGCCGCACCCTCAAGATCAGCGAGGCCACGCCCCGCGAGGACAAGCCGAGAGGCGCGGGCGGTTACGACGGCGGCGGAAGCCGGGACCGCTACTAATCGCAGCCCGAACTGAGGCTGGACGATAGAAAGAGGGCGCCGGGGAAGAAATTCTCCGGCGCCCTTCGTTTGACTTCGCCGCCTCCGGGCATTAGATTCAATCACTATGGTTTTTCGAAGAACATGCGCGGCGGTGATCTCGATCGCCGTCATTCTCTCCAGCGCCGCTTTTCCCGGCGGAGCGTTTCTGTGCCGCGAGGTGAACGGAGACGTCAATCTGGAGCCGTTCCACGCTCCTCACGCCTCTTTGTGCATTCCGGACGATTGCCGTTCGGACGAGCCCGACGCCTCAGGCGTCACTCACCGGCATGAGCGGTGTACGGATACCGAAACATCGGGCTTTCAGGCGCAGACGCATGCGAAGAAGTTCCGGCCCGCCAGAGAGCTCTGCCCCGCGGCGAGCGATTTGACCGCAAAGCCGTATTCCTTCGTCGGTATGGCGGCCCGCGAGCGCTCCGCGACCCCACCTCCGCCTTCAGACGATCACGCGGCCATTCTCCGCATCTAGGATCCCCTTCTCGTTCCCCAAGTGATTGCCTCCTGCTTCCATTCGCAGCGAAAGGAGCCATGATGAATTCTGCGCTGCAGAGGATCGGCGTCGCATCGGCCGCTGTCCTCATTCTTTTCGG
>JBFYZM010000273.1:0-3144 GCA_041309505.1 Candidatus Krumholzibacteriota bacterium | reverse complement strand
GGCTTAACCACAATATTTACAAGGCTTTCAGGTATTACGATCACCTTGATGATCTTGCCTTCCCCTATGAACTTGCGAATCTTATCATCGGCAAGCGCCAGCTCGCTCAATTTCTCCCTTGGAGTATCCTTCTCGGCTTCGATTCGCGAGCGGATCTTTCCATTTACCTGCACGACGAGCGTGTAGGTTCCTGATTTCAGATACCTCGAATTCGCCTTCGGAAGCTTCCGGGAGAATATCGTCGTCCCGGAACCCATTCGTTCCCATATTTCTTCGCACAGGTGCGGCGCTATGGGCGCCAGAAGCAATAGAAGATTCTTCATGGCATCCCGGAACAGGCTTGTCGCCCCGGGGTCGCGGCGCTTGAACGCCTCGTTCTGCTCGATGAAGAGATACATCTCGTTCGTGAGCTCCATGAGCGCGCTTATCGCCGTATTGAACTGAAACCCACGGGCGAATATGTCGCCCGTGACCCGCTCGATCGTCACCTGAACGGCACGGTACAGTTTCAGGCGGTCCTCGTCGAGGATCTCGGGATCGATCGATTCCTCGCCAAACGCCCCTTGGAGGATCTCGCGGTGATTCGCATAGAGCCTCCAGACCCTGTTTACGAAGCGATACGCGCCCTCCATGGCCCGATCGCTCCATTCGGCGTCCTTCTCCGGGGGCCCGATGAAAAGGGTGTAAATGCGGACCGTATCCGCGCCGTACTTGTCGATCAGCGGCACGGGATTCACCACGTTCCCCTTGCTTTTCGACATCTTGGCGCCGTTTCGGTGAATCATCCCCTGGGTGAAGAGATTCCTGAACGGCTCGTCGAACGAGACGAGACCCTCGTCATGAAGGAATTTCACGATGAATCTCGAGTACATGAGGTGCAGAATCGCATGCTCGATGCCTCCCACGTACTGATCGACAGGGAGCCAGGCGTTCACGAGCGAGCTGTCGAAGGGCCTCGAAGAATCCCGCGGCGACAGGTAACGCAGAAAATACCAGCTCGAATCGACGAAGGTGTCCATCGTGTCCGTATCGCGCTCCGCGGGCCCTCCGCAGACCGGACAGGCCGTTTCGACGAACCCGGCGACGGTCGCGAGCGGGCTCTTGCCGTCCCCTCGCGGGTGAAAATCGACGTTTTCGGGAAGGATTACGGGGAGATCCTCCTCTTTCACGGGCACCACGCCGCACTTCCGGCAGTGCACCATCGGGATCGGAGCCCCCCAGTAACGCTGGCGCGAGATGAGCCAGTCCTTGAGCCGGAAATGCACGACAGGCCGCGCGAGCCCTTTCTCGGCCAGGCGAGCGGTGATGTGCGCCATCCCGATCCGGTTATCGAGCCCGTCGAACGCTTCCGAATTGATGAGGCGTCCGTCACCCGTGTAGGCCTCCGAGAGCCCGGGGGATTGCGCCCCGTCGGGAGATATCACCTGCACCACGTCAATGTCGATCGGCGAGCGCCGGACGAATTCGAAATCCCGTTGATCGTGCGCGGGAACCCCCATGACGACGCCCGTGCCGTATTCCATGAGAACGTAGCTCGCGAGGTATACCGGGACTCTTCGCCCGTTCGCGGGATTCGCCGCATAGCAGCCGGTGAAGAAACCTTCCTTCGTGAACTCCGCCTTTTCCCGCTCCTGCACCTGGAGCTCGCGCACCATCTGCAGGAACTCCTTCCCCTCCGCCGCCCTTCCCCCCCGCTCCAGAAGCTCCGCCGAGAGGGGATGGTCCGCGGCGATGGCGATGAAGGTCGCCCCGTAGATCGTGTCGACTCGCGTCGTGAAGCATTCGAGCCGTTCATCCATTCCTTCGAGAAGAAAAGATACCTCCACTCCCTCGCTTCTGCCGATCCAGTTCCGCTGCATCACGCGGACGCGTTCCGGCCAGTTCGGCAACTTATCCAGATCGTCGAGGAGACGGTCCGCGTATTTTCGAATGCGGAAAAACCATTGCGCGAGCTTCTTGAGATACACGGTGCTGCCGCAGCGCTCGCAGACTCCTCCGGCGACCTGCTCGTTCGCGAGCACCGTCTTGCATGACGGGCACCAGTTGACCGATGCCTCCTCGCGATACGCGAGCCCGGCCTTGAAGAGACGCACGAAGATCCATTGCGTCCATCGGTAGTATTCGGGAAAACAGGACGTCACTTCGCGGGACCAGTCGTAGATGACGCCCCACCGGTAGAACTGCCGCTTCATCGCGGCTATGTTCCGCTCCGTCCACTCGCGCGGATGAATCTCGTTCTTGATGGCGGCGTTCTCGGCCGGCAATCCGAACGAATCCCATCCCATCGGAGCGAGCACGTTCGCGCCGTCCATCATTTTGAAACGGGCGAGCGCGTCCCCGATGATGTAATTTCGCCCGTGCCCGACGTGAAGATCCCCCGACGGGTACGGAAACATCATGAGGCAGTAATACTTGTCCGCGGTCCGCGACGTGTCACAGCGGAAAAGCTCGTCCCAGCGCGCCTGCCACTTCGTCTCGATTTCCTGAAAGGGGAATACGTCGGCCATCACTCGGTGTCCTTGAACTTCGCGAGGTCGACGACGACGTGATAATCCTCGCCCGCGCGATCGATCTCGATCGCCGCCCCGCGCGTCTGGAAGTAATTGCTGATATCCTCCGCCGCCTCCCGGCTCGACACGATAACCCTGATTCGCCGGGCTTCGAGCGTCTTGAGGCGCTTCTTCACGATGAGAAGCGGGCCGGGAGACTTGAGGCCCCGCGCAACGATGCGTTCTTCGTCGCCGTTTCCGGAATTCATCGATCCGTCCTATCCCGGAGCGCGCCCCGCGCGCGTACGCGCCGCAGGCGGGCCATCAGGCGGTCCCGAGCAGCTTCGCGAGCTTCTCCTCGATGTCCTCGCGCGAAACCGAGCCGACGGCCTGATCGACGACCTCTCCTTCATGAAAGAAGAGAAGCGTCGGGATGCTCCGCACGGCGAACCGCGAAGCCGTTCCGCCGCACTCGTTCACGTCCACCTTATAGAAGGACACCTTCCCGTCGTAGCGTTCCGCCATATCCTCTATGACGTCGTCGAGCCTCCGGCAGGGTCCGCACCAGGTCGCCCAGAAATCGACGACGCTCGGTTTCCCGGAGTCGATGATTCTTCCCGGCAAATCCGCATCAGTGACCTTCATGACCTTTGTC
>JBFYZM010000272.1:0-3994 GCA_041309505.1 Candidatus Krumholzibacteriota bacterium | reverse complement strand
TTGACCAGAAAAAACGAAGGGGGCGAGGCTAGGCCCGAAGAGATCCACGAGCTCGCCGAACATCTCCTCAAGAGCAGGAATCCGAAAAAAGGGGAGAAGGTGATCATGGAGCTCATCGAGGCGGACGAGCTCGACGAGCAGCTTCTCGAAGAGGCATGCGAGCTTCTCGAGCAGGTGGGAAGCTACGAGCTCGCGCTCGAAGGCTACGGCAAGGCGCGCGCGCTGAGTCCGCGAAAGGCTCTTCCGGTCTACCGCATGGGAAGGCTCCTCGAGATGCAGGGCAGGCTCGACGAGGCGATCGAGCTTCACCGGCAGGCGATCGCGCTCGAAAGGGACAATCCCGAGTGCTATTACCGCCTCGGCGTCGCCCATACGAAGAATCACCAGTACGACGAGGCGGAAGCGCAGTATCGCAAGGCGATCGACATCGATCCGACTCACTCGAAGTCGTACACGAATCTCGGCTACATCCTCGATTTGCAGGGGAAGCGCGAATCGGCGCTGCTTCAGTTCCGGAAGGCCGTGCAGCACAATCCGAAGAGCGCGGAGGCGCACTTCAACCTCGGCGCGCTGTACGGCGAGGAGGGGGATCGCGGCCAGGCGATCAAGGAGTTCCGCATCGGGCTCGAGATAGACACGGCGAGCATCGAGGGGCATTACAACCTCGGGCTCGCCCTCATGAACGAGGGGCGCCTCGACGACGCGGAGGAGGAGTTCAAGCGCATCCTCAAGATGGAGCACGACAACGTGAACGCGCTCTTCTATCTCGGATTCCTCTACTACCGCAGGGGAGTGTACGGGAAAGCGCTCAAGTACCTCCAGCACGCCTCGCGCCTCAACCCCGGAAACACGACGATCCTCTACTACGTCGGCGAATGCTTCAACAAGCTCGAGCAGCCGTCGAAGGCGCTCGAGTATTACAAGAAAGTCACGGAGATCAACCCGGCCGATTCGAAGGTCTACTTCAGCCTCGGCGTGATATACGAGAAGCAGGACGACAAGCGGAAGGCGCGCGAATATTACAAGCTCGCGGCGCTCAAGGCGCACGACGAAACGCCGGGAGGAACGCGGGTCGTCGAATGAAGTTGCATCGTTCCGGATTTCTTGTCGTAATGGTCTTTGGCGCGGCGGCCATTCTCGCTGGCGTGCTCATGGCGCCGGCCGCCCGCGCTGAAACAATCCCTCCCGACAGCTGGGTGTACGAGGCGCTGAGATCCTTCGAGCTTCGCGGCCTCGCCGCTCTCGAGCCGACTCTCCCCTATACGTTCGATCAGTGCGAGGCCTACACGCGCGAGATCGTCGCGAATGTCGAGGCGCGCGGGGTCGCGCTCGGACCGCGGCACGCGTTTCTCCTCGAGCGCCTCGTGAAGCAGTTCGTGGGGATGCGCGATCGGCCCGAGGATCGATGGAGCAAGCCGGTGTACGTGGAGCGGGACGGAGACCGGTTCGCGGCTTTCGACGCGAGCATCGGCGCATCGGTGAGAAAGAATCCCGATCAAAAGAAGGGGGAAGCGAACGGCCTCGCTGTCCCGGGCATCCTCGTGGGTTTCGGGCACAACGTCACGATGGAAACGAGCTACCGGCTCGTCATGGCGCCGGAGCGGGGGAGGAACGCGAATACGCAGAAGCCCAGCGCGCGGTTGAGGAGCTACCGAGGTCTCACGGCGGAGTTCGAACGGGGGCTCCTCGATGCGAGCGGCGATTGGTGGGAGGTGCGTGCGGGCAGAGAGTATATGCATTGGGGAAGCAGCCTGCACAATGGCCTCATTCTATCGAGTACGACGGGATCGCTCGATCATGTGGGTGCCCGGATCCGGCTCGGGCGCTTCGCGCTCAGCATGTTTCAGGCTTCTCTAGATCCGGATGGGATGCGGAGACATCTCGCCGGGCATCGCCTTACGGTGGCACTGCCGCGGGGAGCGTTCGTCGGGATAAGCGAGACGGTTCTCTATGCCGGCCGGGACTTCGATTATATCTACCTTGCTCCCCTGAGCATTTTCTACGCTCAGCAGTTCAATGAACGATCGAACGATGACAATATTCTCTGGGCTATGGATTGGAAAGTGCCGCTCCGCCGCGGTCTGCTGTTCTACGGGGAATTCCTCATCGATGATTTTCAGTACGAGCGAGGCGAGAATGCCGGTCCGGACAGGATCGGGATCAGCGCCGCGATTGATGCGTTCTTCACCGTGTGGGGAAGGGATCTCGAGCTTTCGGGGGGCTACACGGCCATAAGCAAATACACCTACGCTCACGGCGATTATTACGACCACCACGCAACGGACTATGTCGCCGGGGTTGGAAATAGTTTCGCATGGGGGAGCCCGCTTCTCGGCTCGCCCCTCGGGCCCGACGCCGAACGCGGCTTCGTCAGGGCGACGGTCGGCGCCAGCGCCCGGGCGTCGATCGTCCTCGAGGTAGCGCGGGCGAGGTACGGCGGGGGCAGCATGGCGGTCAACGGCTACCTCGTCGATATACCCGATAACGCTCTCGGCGATTATCCGTTCCCGAGCGCTCCCGTTCTCGTTGTCAATGATCTCTCTGCGAGCCTCCGCTACGATCTGGATCATGGAACGTACGTCTCGGCGGGCGCGTGCATGAGATTTCGCGAGCCCAAGGGGGATGGACTCGCGAAGGCGCTGGGCGAGGACGAGACAGTGGGCTGGCTCGAGGTCGTGCTGGATCTTTGATGCAAAGAATCCTGAGCCTCATAATCGTGATGCGCCCCCACAACGTGGCGGCGGCGGTGCTCTCCGTCGCGGTCGGCTTCGCCATGACCGGCTCGACGCGTTGGCCGTGGCTCGTTTTCGCGGCTGCGGCGTTCGCCACGGCGGCGGGCAACACGATCAACGACATCTACGACGTCGATATCGACCGGGTCAACAAGCCCCGGCGGCCTCTCGCTGCGGGGGACTTGAGCGTCAACGCCGCGATCGGGCTCTACGCCCTGTTCTTCGCCGCGTCCGTTTTTCTCATGCTCCTGCTTCCGGGAAACGCCGCGATATGGATCGGCGTCTGGGTTGTGCTTCTCCATATCTACAGCTGGCGGCTCAAGAGAATGTACCTCGCGGGGAACCTGCTCGTCTCGGCCGTTGCCGGCTCGGGATTTCTGCTCGGGGCGTACGCGGGCGGAAACGTCATGGCAGGCGCCGCGCCGGCGGCATTCACCTTTTTCTTCGTCATGGGGCGCGAGATCGTGAAGGACACGGACGATATCGAGGGCGACAGGCGATGTGGGGCGAGAACCTTCCCGATCGTCTCGGGGCGCCGCGCGGCGCTCACGACGGCGCTCGCGATATTCCTCGCGCTCTGCATATCGATCCCCGTGCCGTCGTTCGTCGGGATGTACGGGATGACGTACGCGCTCTTCATGCTGCTCAGCGTCGTGCCGATTCTCCTCGTTTCGATAGGGATCATTCTCAAGGGGCGCTCGCTTGGGATCGTGAGCACGCTCCTCAAGATCGGAATGTTCTTCGGCTGCGTCGCGTTCTACTTCGCAGCCCGAAGATGAGCATGGATCGGATTGAGAAAGGACTTCTATGAACATGAGTCTGTGGATCGTCATTCTCCTCGCCGTCGTCCAGGGGCTCACCGAGTTTTTCCCGGTGAGCTCGTCCGGGCATCTCGTCATACTCGAGGCGCTCTTCAAAACGCGGGAGGGGAACGCGCAGGCGGGGCTCATGTTCGAGATAGCGGTGCATCTCGGGACCCTCGGCGCCGTGATCATATTCTACCGCGCGAAGCTGATCCGCCTGTGCCAGGCGCTTCTCGCGTCGGCCCTCTCGGGCAGGGACGGCTACGACAGATATCGAGACGAGGTGCGTTACGTCGGTCTCGTGATTCTCGGGACGATACCGGCCGGGATCGTCGGCCTCCTCTTTCATGACGAGGTGGAGGCGACGTTCAACTCGCCGAGCCTCTCCGCGCTTTTCCTCGTCGCCACGGGGATCTATCTCCTCATGACGAGAATGCGCGCGGTTCGGGGCAGTCTCGG
>JBFYZM010000271.1:0-4105 GCA_041309505.1 Candidatus Krumholzibacteriota bacterium | reverse complement strand
TCCGACCATGCTGGGCCTCGAAGGGACGACGCTCCAGGGGAGCGAGGACGCGCTGCTTCCCGTCGATATGGAAGGCCTGAAGGTCATGTCCATCGGTTTTCTCCTGCGCAGCCAGGACGACGCCGTGATCTGGCGCGGCCCCATGAAGATGAACGTCATCAGGCAGTTTCTGAAGGACGTCGCGTGGGGCGACCTGGATTTTCTCATCGTCGATTCGCCGCCGGGCACGGGGGACGAGCCTCTTTCGGTTATTCAGCTCCTCGGCACGGTGGACGGGGCGGTGATCGTCACGACGCCTCAGAAGGTCGCGGCGGTGGACGTGCGCAAGTCGGTTTCGTTCTGCCGCCAGCTTGGCGTTCCGGTGATCGGCGTCGTGGAGAACATGAGCGGATTCGCCTGCCCTCATTGCGGCGAGGTCACGCAGATCCTGCGCACCGGCGCGGGAAAGCGCATTTCGAAGGACATGGATGTCCCGTTGCTCGGCTCCATCCCGATGGATCCGAAAATCGCGGAGTCGGGCGACAGCGGCAGGGCGTTCATCCGGCATTATGCGGGCTCTCCCGCCGCCGCGATCATGCGCGAGATCATCAGACCGATCGAGGCGCTCGACGGTGAAGCACCGCCGGAGCGAAAGGAGAAAAGCGATACTGTTCAGAAGGAGGACCAACACATGCGGATCGCCATTCCCATAGCGGACGGAAAACTCGCGATGCATTTCGGACACTGCGAGCGCTTCGTCCTGATCGACGTGGACCCCGCCGCGAAGAAGATACTCAAGCGCGAGGAGATCGAAGCGCCGCCGCACGAGCCGGGACTCCTGCCCGCATGGCTCGCGGAGCGGGGAGCGCGGGTCATCATCGCCGGCGGGATGGGGTCGCGCGCGCAGGGGCTCTTCGCCGATCAAGGAATCGGCGTGATAATAGGCGCTCCGGCGGAAACGCCCGAGCGTCTCGCGGCCGCGTATCTGGCGGGAACGCTGGAATCGGGGGAAAACGTCTGTGATCACTGATCGGTCCGGTCCGATCGGCGCGAAAGATGTCCACGCCCATTGCCTCATGTGCGGAGCCCGGAACCCGTCTTCGATCGGGCTGCATTTCGAGGACGGCGAGGATGGCGCGGTCCGCGCCAGATTCCGGCCGGGCGCTTCGCTGCAGGGATACGACGGGATCCTCCACGGCGGCATGGTCGCCGCGCTGCTCGACGCGGCGATGACCCACTGCCTGTTTCGCCGGGGTATCGAGGCGGTGACGGCGGATCTGCACGTGAGGTTCCTGCAGCCGATCCGCTGCGGATCGCTCGTCGACCTGCGCGGGTGGATAACGGCGGAGTCGCCGCGGCTGTTTACGGTGAAGGCGGAGCTCACGCGCGGAAAGCGGATCATGGCATGGGCGGAAGCCAAGTTCCTGAGGCGATAGGCGATCCCCTACTTCGCCGCCTGCCGCCCCTCGATGAACGCCTTCTTGTTGATCTCGCCCGTGCCCTTCGGCGCCATCTTCTCGATCACCTCGAGCCACTTCGATTCCTCGAGATCGAGGTCGTTGGAGAGGACGCCGAGAAGGATCGTGTTCACGAGCTTCGTGTTTCCGAGCTTCTTGCCAATCTCGAAGGCGTCGATGACGGTCGTGTGCGGCACGCGGGCCTTGATCGTGTCCTCGACCTTGTCGGGATACGAGAACTTGCCCGTCGTCGCGATGGGCGGAACGATTCTCTGCTCGTTCACGATGATGGTGCCGCCGGGCTTGAGGTAGTGCACCCAGCGGAGCCCCTCGGCGACCTCGAAGGCGAGGATCACGTCGGCGGCTCCCTCTTCGATCAACGGCGAGTGGACCTTCTTCCCGAAGCGCACGTGGCTCGTCACGACGCCGCCGCGCTGGGACATCCCGTGGACCTCGCTCTTCTTCGCGTCGAGCCCCATCGTCTTCGCGACCTGGCAGAGCATCTCGCTCGCGAGGAGCACGCCCTGGCCGCCCACACCCACGATCAGTACGTTCGTCGTGCCGTCTTTCATTTCAATCCTTCCTTGCGCGGCGCGCCGTCGCGCCGGCCTACTTCTTCAATTCTTGTATCGCCTCTTCGGGGCAGACCTGGAAGCAGAGCGTGCATCCGGTGCAGAGCTCGAGGTCGATCTGCGATTTCGCGCGCCCCTTCTCGTTCTTCTCGCTTGACGCCGTGATCGCCGGGCAGCCGATTCGGAAGCAGGCGCCGCACGCCGTACACTTCTCGAGGAGGACGTGGAATTTCGTCGCCGGCTTCAGCTTGCTCGGGAACAGCACGCACGGCTTCGTCGTGATGACCACCGACGGCGCGTCGCGCTCGATCTCTTCCTTGAGAACGGCGAGCGTCGTTTTCTGGTCGAACGGATCGACCGTGCGCACGTGCTCGACGCCGAGCGCTTTCACGAGCTGGACGAGATCGATCGCGTGCGTCGGTTCTCCCATGAGCGTCTTCGACGTTCCCGGGTGGTCCTGGCCGCCCGTCATCGCCGTGATGCGGTTGTCGACGATGATCGTCGTCTGGGTGCCGCGGTTGTAGACGACGTTCGCGAGCCCCGTGATCCCGCTGTGGAGGAAGGTCGAGTCGCCGATGACGGCGACCGTTTTCTTTTTCGTCTTCTTCGCCTTCTCGATGCCGAAGGCGTGGTTGATAGAGGCGCCCATGCAGAGGCACGTGTCGATCGTCTCGAGGGGCGGAAGCGCGGCGAGCGTATAGCAGCCGATGTCTCCCGTTATGTTCACGCCGCACTTCTTGAGCGCCATCATGAGGCCGCGGTGCGGGCATCCGGGGCACAGCGCCGGGGGCCTCGGGAGAACGTTCTCCTGCGCCTGCTTCGGGAGCGCGGTGCTCTTCGGGAGCGCGCCAGCCTCGATGAAGCCCTCGCGCACGCGCTCGACGTTCAGTTCCATGAAGTTGGAGAAGAATTTCTTCCCTTCGCAGGGGATGCCCACCGCGAGGATCTGCTCTTCGTAGAAGGGCTCGAGCTCCTCGACGACGATGAGGCGGTCGACCTTCGACGCGAAATCGATGATCTTGTTCATCGGGAGCGGATAGCTGAGCCCGAGCTTGAGGAAGCTCGCGCCGGGCAGGACCTCCTTCGCGTACTGGTACGCGACGCTTCCGGAGATGACGCCGACCTTCGTGTCGCCCATTTCGACGGTGTTCAAGTGCGTCGTTTCGGCGAATCTCTTGAGCGCTTCGAGGCGTTCGATGACCATCTTGTGCCGCACGATCGCGAAGACGGGCATCATGACGTATTTCGCGATGTTCTTCTCGAAGCCGGCGTGCTCCACGGTGCGCCGCTCGCCGAGCTTCACGAGCCCCTTCGAATGCGCGATGCGCGTCGTGACGCGGAAGAGCACCGGCGTGTCGAACTTCTCGCTGATCTCGAAGGCGTCCTTCACGAAGTCGAGCGATTCCTGGCTGTCGGCGGGCTCGAGCACGGGGATCGAGGCGAATTTGCCGTAGAATCTGTTGTCCTGCTCGTTCTGCGACGAGTGGAGGCTCGGGTCGTCGGCGCTCACGAGGATGAGCCCCGCGCCCACGCCGGTGTACGCGAGCGTCATGAGCGGGTCCGCGGCGACGTTCACGCCGACGTGCTTCATGGCGGCGATGGCGCGCGCGCCGCCCCAGCTCGCCCCGACCGCCACTTCGAGCGCCACCTTCTCGTTGATCGACCATTCGCAGTAGACGTCCGCCTTGCACTGCCGCGCGAGCGTCTCGAGGATTTCGGTGCTCGGCGTGCCTGGATACGCGGAGGCGAACTCTCCGCCGTGCTCGTAAACGCCGCGGGCGAAGGCTTCGTTTCCGGAGAGGAGCATTTCCATAGAGAGATTCCTCCTGGTGGGGGCATTTTCCGAAAGTTTTATTGGTCGAATAGCGAAACTGTGTTTCCAGATACGTTAAATGGAATGATGGATAATTTCAACTATTTTTTGCCGCGCGCATGCAGCCGTGCCGCCGGAAAACCCGGGGATTTTGTGTCAATATTCGGCATTTCATAGTCGTACAGAGCAGGAGTCACATCCGCTTCCCGATAATGGCATCATCGCGTACGGCGATTCGGTATATCCAGGTCTCGGCATTTTGAAGCAAGGAGGCTTTGTATGTC
>JBFYZM010000270.1:0-2946 GCA_041309505.1 Candidatus Krumholzibacteriota bacterium | reverse complement strand
GCGATCGACAAGCCGAAGGTGAAATGGACTTCGCCGCTCGACGCGTTCAAGGCCGCCTACGAGCACGAGAAGTTCATCACGAGCAAGATCAACGGGCTCTACAAGCTCGCCGAAAAGGAATCGGACTATCCCGCGAAAGTGCTCCTCGACTGGTTCGTGAAGGAACAGGTGGAGGAGGAGGCTTCGACGTCGAAGATCGTTCAGATGCTCGGGAGGATCAAGGATTCGGGCTCGGGGCTCGTCATGCTCGACAAGGAGCTCGGGAAGCGCGAATTTCACGGGTAAGGCGCGCTCGGGACGCGGCGGCCGCAGGTGAGACCGCCCGCGGTTCGACGGGAGTGCGATGATGACTGCCCGATCGACCAACATAGTGATCGGCGGAGAGGCCGGCCAGGGGCTCGTGACGGTCGGCGGTCTTCTCTCGCGGATTCTCGTGGGAGAGGGGTACCGGATCGTCGTCACCCAGGGCTACCAGTCGAGGATCCGCGGGGGTCACAACACCTTCGAGGTGCGGGTGAGCCCCGACGCCGTGGAAGCCCCGGCCGAGGAGATCGACGTTCTCGTCGCGCTCGACGACGCGACGGTGACGCTCCACGCCGCCGATCTCTCGCCGCGCTCGATCGTCATCGCGGACGAAACCTTCTGCGACAGCGACGACCGATGCCTCCGGGTGCCGTTCAAGGATCTCGCGCCCGCCGCCTTCAGGAACGTCGCCGCTCTCGGAGTCGTTTGCGCGGCGCTCGGGCTCGATGAAAAATCGGCCGCCCGGATCGTCGACGAGGCTTTCGGCGCGAAACATCCCGAAAAGGCGGAAGGTAACAGGGACGCGCTCGCGAAGGCGATCGCGTGGTGTTCGGGGAAGGAATCGTATTTCCGCCGGCTCCCGGCCGCTCCGGAAGGTCCCCGGCGCATCATGCTCGAGGGGAACGCAGCGCTCGCCCTCGGCGCCGTTTCCGCCGGACTCCGGTTCGTTTCATTCTATCCGATGACTCCGGCGACGTCGATCCCGCTCACGGTCATCGGCATGGCGGAGCGCATGGGGATCGTGGTCGAGCAGGCCGAGGACGAGATCGCCGCGATCAACATGGCTCTCGGGGCTTCATTCGCCGGGGCGCCGAGCCTGACCGCGACCTCGGGCGGGGGCTTCGCGCTCATGGTCGAGGGTGTGAGTCTCGCGGGGATGACGGAGACGCCGATCGTCGTCGTCGTCGGGCAGAGGCCCGCTCCCGCGACCGGGCTTCCGACGCGCACCGAGCAGGCCGATCTCGAATTCGTGCTCCACGCCGGACACGGAGAATTCCCGCGGGCGATCTTCGCTCCGGGGACCGTGGAGGACTGCTTCCATCTCGCACGGAAGGCTTTTTTCCTCGCGGAGGCGTACCAGGGCCCCGTGTTCATTCTCACGGACCAGTTTCTCGCCGACAGCTTCCGCTCGGTCGAGCCGTTCGACATCTCGGGGCTCGATCAGGTGAAGCCCGGCGCCGATCCCGCTTCGATCGTGGAGCCGTACCGGCGCCACGCGAGGACCGAGAGCGGCGTGAGCCCGAGGCTTCTCCCCGGCGCGAGCGCCCATCTCGTCGTGACCGACAGCGACGAGCACACCGAGGACGGCCACCTCACCGAGGATCTCGTCGTTCGAAAGGTAATGGTCGAGAAGCGACTCGCGAAGCTCGAGGGGTTGAAGCGCGAGGTCGTCCCCCCCGCGTACGAGGGAAGCGGGAGCCCAGAGCTGCTTCTCGTCTCGTGGGGCTCGACGCGGGGATCGGTGCGGGAGGCCGCCGAGACGATCAGGGCCACCGGTGTCGACGTCGCGACGCTCCACTTCAACCAGGTATGGCCGCTCGTGCCGGAGCAGTTTCTCGAGCGGCTCAAGAGCGCCGGGAGCGTCGTCTGCGTCGAGGGGAACAGCTTCGGCCAGCTCGCACGGCTCATCCGCCGCGAAACGGGATTCGAGATCGAGGAAAGGGTCTCGCGCTACGACGGGCTCCCCATCACGCCCGGATACATTCTCCGCGAGTTGAGCGTCTGAGGGCGCGAACATGGTATCGATCGAGGATTATGGAACGTATGAAACGGCGTGGTGCCCCGGCTGCGGCAACTTCGCGCTCCTCGAGGGAGTGAAGAAGGGTCTCGTCGCGGCGGGGCTCGCCCCGCGGGACGTGCTCTTCGTGAGCGGCATCGGGCAGGCGGCGAAGGCGCCGCACTATCTCAACGCGAACCTGTTCAACGGCTTACACGGGCGCTCCCTTCCCGTGGCCACCGGCGCGAAGCTCGCCAACCCGAATCTCGCCGTTCTCGTCGAGAGCGGCGACGGCTGCTGCTACGGAGAGGGAGGGAATCACTTCCTCGCCGCGATACGGCGAAATATCGACGTCACGATGATCGTGCACGACAATCAGATCTATGGCCTCACGAAGGGGCAGGCGAGTCCCACGTCGGAGGCGGGGACGATGACGAAGGCCCAGCCAGCCGGCGTCATCCTCGATCGCTTCAATCCCGTCGCCGTCGCGATCGCGATGCGCGCCGGATTCGTGGCGCGGAGCTTCACGGGGAACGTCGATCACCTCGCCGAGATGATCCGGCGGGGAATCGACCATCGCGGGCTCGCCGTGATCGACGTGCTCCAGCCGTGCGTCTCGTTCAACAAGGTGAACACCTTCGCCTGGTACAAGAAGCGCTGTCGCGAGCTGGGCGCGGCGCACGACCCGGCCGACTGGTCCGCGGCGATGAAGATTGCGGTCGAATGGGGGGATACGATCCCCATCGGCGTGATATACCGGAACGACCGCCCGCCGTTCGAGAGCTTGGAGAGCGTTCTCGCGAAGGGGCCGCTCGCCGGCCGGGAGATCGACCGCGCCGCGCTCGCCGGGGAAATGATGCGCATCGGAGGCGCAGCCGATGATTGATTTTCTCCGGGGATTCGATCCGGTCGTCCAGACGCTTTTC
>JBFYZM010000269.1:0-5340 GCA_041309505.1 Candidatus Krumholzibacteriota bacterium | reverse complement strand
AAGCCGAAAATCGCCTATTTCTCCATGGAGATCGGCATCGACGAGCACATCCCGACCTACAGCGGCGGGCTCGGCATCCTTGCCGGGGACACGCTCAAATCGTGCGCCGATCTCAAGGTCCCCATCGTCGGGGTGACCCTCTTGTCCGAGAACGGATATTTCTATCAGAAGATCGACGGCGACGGCAATCAGATCGAGCTTCCCAGCAACTTCAACGTCGCGGATATCCTCGAGCCGCTTCCGGGCACGGCGAGCGTCACCGTCGAGAACCGCGAGGTGCGCATCCGTGCCTGGCGCTATTCGCTGATAGGGATAACCGGCCACGTCGTCCCCGTGCTTTTCCTCGACACGAACGTCGAGGGGAATTCCGAATGGGACCGGACCCTCACCAAATATCTCTACGGCGGCGACGGCAGGTACCGGCTCGCTCAGGAGATCGTTCTCGGCGTCGGCGGCGTCCGCGCGCTTCAGGCGCTCGGGATCGAGACGATCGAGAGATTTCACATGAACGAGGGGCATGCGGCCCTCCTGACGCTCGAGCTTTTCAGGAATGCGAAGGATCTCGAGCGTGTGCGGCAGCGATGCGTCTTCACGACGCACACTCCCGTCGCCGCGGGGCACGATCAGTTCGATCTCTCGTTCGCCCGGCCGATGCTGGGAGAGATGCTTCCCGATTCGCTCGTGCCGGAAATCACGTTCGAGAACAAGCTTAACATGACGATGCTCGGCCTCCATTTCAGCCACTACGTCAACGGGGTGGCCAAGAAGCACGGCGAAGTGTCACGGTTGATGTTTCCCGGCTATACGATCGATTCGATCACGAACGGCGTGCATTCGGCGACGTGGGTCGCAGACCCCTTCAAGAGGCTGTTCGACACGCACATGCCGGGGTGGCGCGCCGATTCCTATATTCTCCGCTCGGCGCTGGCCATCGACAAACATGAGATCTGGTCCGCCCACATGGAGGCGAAGAGAAATCTCATCGATTCGGTGAACAGCCGGTACAACTCGGGGTTCGCCTACGAGAGCTTCACGATCGGATTCGCGAGAAGGCAGACCGCGTACAAGAGACCCGACCTTCTGATCTCCGATATTCCGAGGCTCATGCGGATCGCCGAGAACACCGGCCCCATCCAGATCGTCTACGCGGGCAAGGCCCATCCGAAAGACGCATCCGGGAAGGAGTCGATCAGGAAGATCGTCGACGCCGCGAAGACGATGCAAGGGAAAGTGAAGATCGTCTACATCCACAACTACGACATGGCGATCGGGAAGATGATGGTCGCCGGCGTCGATCTCTGGCTGAATACGCCCCGGAGGCCGTACGAAGCCTCGGGAACCTCGGGAATGAAAGCCGCACACAACGGCGTCCCGCAGCTCAGCACGCTCGACGGCTGGTGGCTCGAGGGATGCATCGAGAATATCACGGGCTGGGCCATCGGCCCGCAGAAGACCGCTCAGCAGGAGTCAGACGACGAGATCGACCGGCGCGATATGTACGAGAAGCTCGAAGAATGGATACTGCCCAAGTACTACCACGACCGCGACAACTGGATACGGACGATGAGAAGCTGCATCGCGATCAACGGATCGTTCTTCAATACGAATCGGATGGTTCAGCAGTACGTCGTGAACGCCTACTTCGAGTGATACGCGGGTCCTGCCGCCGACTGCACCCCGCCCGTGCTCGCGAGCAAGGCTCGCTGCGCAGCGGGCGGGGACCCCGTCGGCGTCACCCGCGACCAGAGATGTTAGACTGCGCAGCGGGCGGGGGCCCCACCAGCGCCACCCGCTACAGGTGGCGGCGCGGACATTCCCGCTCCGAGCCCAGTCGCAGGGCTCCAATGGGCTCGTCCGCGGGAATGTCCGCGCCATTGCTTACCGGCGCTTGGGCGTCTTCTTCTGCCGCTCGTCGGATCTCTTCTCCGGCCGCCTTTCCGGCGAGCGCTGCGGATCGCGTCTCGGCGCGCGTTCCCGCGGAACGAGGACCTCGCGTTCCACCTTTTGGGAGTGCTCCCTGACCCTGTTCACGTCCTTCTCCGGGAGGACCATTCGCTTGCGTTCGATCTCCCGCGGACGCTCGTATTTCATCGGGGCCTCGCGGGCGCCGTGCCGCATATCGACGCGTTCCCTCGATACCCTGGTCGCGGGGATCCGCCGCCCCGCGATCCTCTCCACGAGACGGATGCCGGGCGCGTTTCTGGACCATGCGCCGTGCTGGAACTTGTGGTACTTCTTGTCTTGAAACGGCCGATCCATCCGGTGATGTCCGACGTATTCGTCGGTGAAATGATTGACGTTGATCACGATCCAGACGTTGAAGTCGCGGTGGCGATCCCAGGGATCGCGCCAGCGGTAGTTTGGCGGGGGAATGGGCGCCCACGCGCAGTAATCCCCGTAGGTATACCATTGGACTCTCGCCGGCGACCAGATCCGGCCGGGCATCCAGAACCATCCGATATGGGGACGGCGATACCAGTAGCCGTAATGGTAGACCATCCAGCCGAAAGGCTCGTACGAGATCCATGCCCAGCCGTCGTTTGTCCAGCTCCAATGGCCGTGGTAGAACGGTTCCCAATCGTCGACGACGTACGGGCGCCATACCATGCCGAACTGCGGGACTTCCACCCATTCTCCATAGTCCGACAGATACTCGTAGTCGCCGGCATCGATGTCGAGGCGGTAGGACCCGCGATGCACGGCGAGGGCGCTGCCGGGGCAGCAGAGAGCCGCGATCGTCAGAATCCCGAAGAGCATGAGAACAAAGCTCTTCGGCAACCGAGTCGTTCGAGAGTGGAACATATGCTCCCTCCCTTTCTACAGGGGATGGTGTCTCCGCACATTCATACGAGATTCACGCGTCTTTTGTTCCGGAAACGGCTGCCTGCCTTTCCGGATCAGCCCTTCCGGCCGCCGAGGATCGATCCGAGCACTCCCCGCATGATCTGACGCCCGAGCTGCGAGCCCATGGCGTGCGCGGCGCTTTTCGCGAGCGCTCCGAACATATCCTTCGATTGCGATTTGGGCTCGCGGGGCCGGCGCGGCTCCCGTGTCGAACGGGGCTGGCCATATGAGCTCGGCGTCCCCGGCACCCGCACGTCGAGCGTTTCCTCCGCGGCCTGCGCCGAGCGCTCCTCCGTGCGCCTCTTGATGATTTCGTACGCGGACTCTCTGTCGACGACCTGCTCGTAGCGTCCGAAGCGCAGCGAGCTCCGGATGAGAGACATTCGTTCCTCCGGCGTGATCGTTCCGATGCGGCTGTGAGGCGGGAGCACGAAGCCCCGATCGACGATCATCGGAACGCCCTTTTCGTCGAGGAACGATATCAGCGCCTCGCCGACGGCGAGCTCCGTCATGACCTGCTCGACGTCGAGCTTCGGATTCGGGCGATACGTCGCGGCCATCGCTCTGATGCCCTTCTGATCGTTGGGCGTGAAGGCCCTGAGCGCGTGCTGAACGCGGTTGCCGAGCTGCGCGAGCACCTTCGCGGGGATATCGACCGGATTCTGCGTGACGAAGTAGATTCCGACCCCCTTCGAGCGGATGAGCCGCACGACCTGCTCGATCTTGTCGAGGAGAGCGGGGGAGGCGTCCTCGAAGAGGAAATGCGCCTCGTCGAAGAAGAAGACGAGCTTTGGCTTCTCGAGGTCCCCGGCCTCCGGGAGCTGCTCGAAGAGCTCCGACATGAGCCATAGGAGGAAGGTCGAATAAAGCTTCGGCTTCAGGATCAGCCGGTCGGCGGCGAGCACGTTGATCACGCCGCGTCCGTCCGCGCCGGTCTGGAGAAAATCGAAGATGTCGAGCATCGGCTCGCCGAAGAACTGCTCGGCCTCCTGCGCGTCGAGCTCGAGGAGACCCCTCTGTATCGTCCCGACGCTCGCCTTCGAGACGTTGCCGTAGCTCGTCGTGAACTGCGACGCGTTGTCGCCGATGAACTGAACCATCGAGCGGAGATCCTTGAGGTCGAGGAGGAGCAGCCCGTTGTCGTCGGCGATCTTGAAAACGAGTGTCAGAACCCCGGTCTGGACCTCGTTGAGGTTGAGGAGCCTCCCGAGGAGAAGCGGGCCCATGTCCGATACGGTCGCCCGGACGGGATGCCCGCTCATGCCGGTGACGTCCCAGAACATGACGGGGTATTCCCCGTAGGCGAAATCGGAGAGCTCGAGCAGGTCGATCCGGCCCTGGATCTTGGGGTTCCCGCCGCCCGGCCGGCTCAGCCCCGCGAGGTCCCCCTTGACGTCCGCGACGAAGACCGGAATCCCGTTTGCGCTCAGGTTCTCGGCGATCGTTTGGAGCGTGACGGTCTTCCCCGTTCCCGTCGCGCCCGCGACGAGCCCGTGGCGGCTGATCATCCGCGGGACCAGATGAAATTCGGATTCGCCCTTCGCGATGAGCAGCGGACCCGGCATTCAAATCCCTCCCTGTCGGCCCCCGCGCGGCGGGCCGCGCGTCAGCTCTTCGTCGCCCGTTCGAGCCGCTTCATGACGCTGAAAATGAACGCCGCCGAAAGGAGGCAGCAGATGACGAGAACCATCCAGAGGCCCCACAGGGGGAGCTTCATCCACAGCGATCCGATCACGGCGAGGAGATAGTTGCCGATCGCGGTCGCCGCGAACCATCCTCCCTGCATGAGCCCCTTGTACTGGGGCGGGGCGACCTTCGAGACGAACGAGATTCCCATCGGGCTCAGGAACAGCTCCGCGATGGTGAGAATGAAATAGGTCGAGATCAGCCAGTACGGCGAGACGAGCTGATCGGTCGGGGCCACCGTGCCGCCGAGCATCTTCGGGCTCGAGAGCCCCCTCGATCCGACGACGAGGACGAGGAATCCGACCGCCGTGATGAGCATGCCGAAGCCGATCTTGCGCGGGGCGGAGGGCTCCTTGCCCTTGCTGTTCAGCACGCTGAATATCGCGACGAAGAGGGGAGTCAGCGCCACGATGAAGAAGGGATTGAAGTGCTGGAATTTCTGCGGCGTGAAGGGATTCACGTCGCTGTAGCCGTTGAACCGGTAGTACGCGAGGACGGCGAAGAGCACGAAGCCGATCGCGCCGAGGCCGCGCACGAGGCTCGAGCTCCCTTTCCTCAGCGCGAAGTACGCGCCGACGACCGCGAGGAAGATCGGGAGCAGCCCGAAGAGATCGAACCACAGGTTCGTCAGCTTCCCGACGCTCGGCTGCGTGTAATCCCTCGCGAACAGGGTCATCGTGACGCCGTTCTGGTGGAACGACATCCAGAAGAAGACGACGACGAAATAGACGAGGGCGAGGGCGATGAGGCGCTCTTTCGTCTGCTCCGGCGTCAGGGTCTCGACGTGCGACGGGGCGGCGGTGCCCTTCG
>JBFYZM010000268.1:0-10531 GCA_041309505.1 Candidatus Krumholzibacteriota bacterium | reverse complement strand
CAGCCGGACTTCAAGAAACCCGATCCGCTCAAAGGGGAGTGGGGGACTATCTCAGAAGAACCATCTTGTTCGAGAGCCTCTCCTTCCCCGCTGTGATCAGGGAGAAATATACCCCCGATGGCATTGCATTGCCTCGAGAATCGAGCCCCGACCAATTGCCGGTGTGCTGCCCCGCTTCCTGTCTCTCGTGATCGACGAGTGTGGCGACAAGTCGACCGGATGCATCGTGAATCGACAGCGTCACCTCGCACGGCGCGGGGAGATAGTACCGCAGGGTAGTCGTCGGATTGAAGGGATTCGGCGCATTCTGAAAGAGGGTGAGGGGCCCTGCCGGGACGGTCATGGCATCCGTCTCGAAAAGGGTTCGCCTGGCGCCGCTCTCCGTGACATCCACGCGGTAGCGCAGGATAGAGCCGGGTGTGCACCGCATATCGGCGAAGGAGTAAACCTTCCCGTTCGATTCGATGGTGACGGGGATCTCCTCGAATGCTCCGGGACCGGAGTTCGATCGGAGCACATCGAACGTCAAGCCGGTCGCCGGCTCCGACAGTTCCCACGCGACGCGCACGACCGATTCCTCGACACGTGCGCTGAACGAGGCGAGAAGCGTCGCGACGGGCGAGACCCCTTGGCAGACGCGTTGGGCATAGATATCGAAGCTCCCATTGCGCGGGTCCCCCCACGTTACAATGGCGCCGCCCACGCCATCGGAGGCGATCGCGGGTAACAACTGATCCCCCGTTGCCGTGCAAAGGGCCACGCCGTCCGCCGCCCACTGGACGGCTCCCGAGGCACCTACCCACTGAGCATGGATGTCATAATGTACCGGGTCGTCGCTGCGGGCATCCTCCCACGTGACGATGGCGCCGCCCGCGCCATCGGAGACGATTGCGGGAAGCTCCTGATTTCCCGTTGCCGCGCAGAGGGCGATGCCATCAGTCGTCCACTGGATGGCTCCCGAGGCATTTATTCGCTGGGCATAGATGTCAGAGATGGGATAGCTCCCGCCGCGGCCGTCCTGCCACGCGACAAGAGCGCCGCCCGCGTCATCGGATGCGATCACGGCGGAACCCTGATTGCCGACTGCCGTGCAAAGGGCTCTGCCGTTCGCAATCCACTGAACGGCTCCCGAGGCATCCACACGCTGGGCATAGATGTCCCATGTGCCCACGACGCGGCTGTCCATCCACGCGGCAATCGCGCCGCCGGCGCCATCGGAAGCGATCGCGGGATACTCCTGATTCCCCGTCGCCGCGCAGAGAACGACTCCATCCGCCGTCCACTGAACGGCACCCGCGGCATTCACTCTCTGAGCATAGATGTTGCGGTTCCCGCGGTTGTCGTCCCACGTGACGATCGCGCCGCCCGCGCCGTCGGAAGCGATCGCGGGATGCTCCTGATCCCCCGCTGCCGTGCAGAGGGCCGCACCATCCTCCGCCCACTGAACGGCACCCGATGCATTCACCCTCTGGGCATAGATTTCATAGTTGCTCGCGCCGCTGTAGCCTTGCCATGCGACAATGGCGCCGCCCGCGCCATCGGAGATGATTCGGGAATTCCACTGATAACTCGATGTCGTGCCGAGGACGACGCCATCGGCCGCCCACTGGACGGCTCCCGAGGCATTCACCCTTTGACAATGAACATACAAGGCGAAATCCTCCCACGTGACAATGGCGCCGCCCGCGCCATCGGAGGCAATCTTGGGAGAATACTGATCCCCGGTTGCCGTGCAGAGGGCGACGCCATTCGCCGCCCACTGGACGGCTCCCGAGGCATTCACCCGCTGGGCATAGATGTCATAGTTCCCGCTGCGGTTGTCGGTCCACGTGAGAATGGCGCCGCCGGCGCCATCGGAGATGATCTGGGGAAGAGACTGACTCCCCGTTGCAGTGGAGATTGGATTTCCATCCACCTGCCACGACGCGAATGCGCGGCCGCTTGGAGACAAAGCGAGCACAAGCACGCTTACCGCCACAACGGCCCCCCTGAACATCATACACCGTTCCATCCTTCCATCCCCCCTTCGAAGATAATCTTCGAGTTCAAAGCCAAGGCCTCCAGGGTACCCCGGACTGTCATCACTTCCCTTCTTCACATGCCGTTATCCGGATAATCGCGAGGGCTTTGCAGCTTCCCGGCGACGCCTCTATGGCATGCGAGACGAATGATCCTTTTGTAGGTGTTTAAAAACCCTATTTTAATATGTGAAACAGTTGCACCGACGTCAAGGTTGGATCGGGGGCGGAACCGCGGCGAGCGCGGCGATCTTCGGTCCATCGGGATTCTTGACGGCGCCGCGGTCGGTTATGATGGCGGTAATCAAAGAGGCGGGCGTGACGTCGAAGGAGGGATTGTACACGATCGAGCCCTCGGGCGCCGTCCTCGCTCTTCCGCTCGAAAGCACCTCTTCGGACGGGCGCTCCTCGATCGGAATGTCCCGGCCGGAGGCGGCGGCCAGGTCGAACGTCGACCAGGGCGCCGCGACGTAGAGCGGCCTCCCGAACTTCTCGCAAAGCACCGCGAGCCCGAGTGTTCCGATCTTGTTCGCGGTGTCTCCGTTGGCGGCGATCCGGTCGGCGCCGACGATGACGGCGTCCACCTTTGCCGCCGCGAAGAGAGACGCCGCGGCTCCTTCGCAGAGAAGCGTATGCGGGATCTCCCGCTTCGCGAGCTCCCACGCCGTGAGACGGGCGCCCTGCAGGAGCGGACGCGTTTCGTCGACGTATACGTGGAAACGTTTCCCCTCCTCCCACGCCGCGTAAAGAACGCCGAGCGCCGTGCCGTAGCCGGCCGTCGCGAGCCCTCCCGCGTTGCAATGGGTCAGAACGTTCATGCCGTCCCTGATGAAGCCCGCGCCGTTTCTGCCGATCGCGTACTCGATCTCGAGCTCCTCGGCGTGAATGACGAACGCTTCTCGCGCGACCGCCGCGCACAGAGCCGCCGGATCGCTCCCCGCTCCCGCGGCGGCCCTCGCCATCCTTTCGAGCGCCCAGGAGAGATTGACCGCGGTCGGTCTGGTCGCGGCGAGCGTCTTGCGCGCGGAGGCGAGCCGGAGTCGCGCGCCGCTCGCGTCGATACCCGCTGCATCGAGGATCGGCACTGCTTCGGCGCGATCGAAGAAGTAACCGCGGGGCGGCCGCATGCGCTCCGCCAGAAAGCTCTCGAGCGCGACGAGCATGCCGTACGCCGCGGCGATGCCGATCGCCGGGGCGCCGCGGACCCGGAGCTGCCTGATAGCCTCGGCGGTCTCCTCGAGGCTCCCGAGCCGCACGATCCGCTCTTCATGCGGGAGCAGCGTCTGGTCGATGATTTCGACGGCTCCCCGCCGGTAATCAACGGTCGGCAGAATCATCTCGGGTCCTTTCGAGCTTCGAAAGCATCGTGAAGAGAAGGCTCACCGGCAATCCGACGACGTTGAAATAACAGCCTTCGATCCTTCGAACGAACGGCGCGGCGTATCCCTGTATCGCGTACGCTCCGGCCTTGCCGAACGGCTCGCCCGTCTCGACGTACCGCGCCACTTCCTCTTCGGAAAGAGCGCGAAAATAGACGCGGGTCCGCTCGGCCTCGGCGAGACGTCTTCCGTCGGGCGCGATCAGGGCGACGCCCGTAATGACCTCGTGCGCGCGGCCGGAGAGCGAGCGCAGCATCGAAAAGGCGTCCGCTTCGTCGGCCGGCTTCCCGAGCCTCGAGTCGCCGCAGACGACGATCGTATCGGCGGCGATGACGGTCGCGAGCGGCCTCGCGCGGCGTATCTCCTCCGCCTTTCTGACGGCGAGCCCGATCGCGAAGGCATCGTGATCGGCGCACGGGATATCGTTCTCCTCGATATCCGCCGGCAGCACCTCGAACTCGAAGCCGAGCCCCTCGAGTATCTCCCTCCGGCGCGGCGACGCGGAGGCGAGCACGAGATTTCGCTGCACTTCGGATCCCAGAAACGGATTCATCCCGCCGCGCCCTCCATCACGCCGTCTTGGAGCTCCGGTCGACGATGAGCGTCACGGGGCCGTCGTTCACGAGGCGGACGTTCATCTTCGCGCCGAAAACCCCCTCGGCGACCTTCGGGTAGTACGCATTCATAATATCGAGAAATCTCCGGTACAGGGCTCTCGCTTCCTCGGCGGGGGCGCTCGCGATAAAATCGGGGCGTCTTCCCTTCCGGCAATCGCCGTACAGGGTGAATTGCGATACGACGAGCACGCCTCCCCCGGCGTCGAGGACCGAGCGGTTCATCGAACCTCCTTCGTCCTCGAAGATCCTCAGATCGAGGCACTTCCGCGCCATCCATTCAAGATCCGGTTCCGAGTCGCCTCTCCCGAACGCGGCGAGAACGAGGAGCCCCGCGCCGATCGAGGAGATCGTTCTCCCGTCGACCTCGACGCTCGCTTCGCTCACACGCTGGACGACGACGCGCATCCCGCGCACCCCCGCGCGATCAGCAGGCCGGACTCGTTCCGGCGTCCTGCATGCCTCCGGAAAAGCGGATCGCAGCGATTTGAAGCTGCGGCTCGACTCTGCCCTGATAGGTGTTCTTTCTGAGATTGATGAGGACGTCGATTCGCCGGCCGACGATGTCGGCGGGCTTCCATACGCTCGCAAGAGAGAATCCGATGAGATCGCGCGAGTCGGCGTTCCTGTCGCGCGCTTCGATCTTGAGATGCCCGTCCCCGACGACTCTCGTTCCGGGAAGCACCTCGAGATCGCGGAGCATGAGAAGCGGCTCCGGATTCCCCGCGCCGAATGGTCCGAGCCGTTCGATGAACGAGATGAGCGCAAGGGTGCAAACACCGAGCGGAATCTCTGCGTCCACCTTGAAAACACAGGCCTCGGCGGGGCGGCGGGAGATCTCGTCGACGACATCCTCGAACATTCGCTGAAAATCCGGAATCGAGTCCTCGCGAATGCTGAATCCGCCCGCTTCCTTGTGCCCTCCGAACTCGATGAGATGCTCGGCGCAGCGTTCGAGCGTTTCTTTGACGTTCACCATTCCGGCCGATCGCGCCGAACCCTTCCCGACGCCGTCGCGCACGGCGATGAGGATCGACGGCAGGCTGTAGCGCTCGGCGAGCCGCGCGGCCCCGATCCCGACGACTCCCTCGTGCCACGACGAAGACGAGAAGACGAGCGCCCGCGGATCCGAGCGCCTCAGAATGATGTCGGCGAGATAGCACGCTTCTTCCGTCACCCTGCTGTCGTGAACCCTTCTGCTCCTGTTTTTTTCCTCGATCTCGCTCGCGATCCGCGACGCTTCGCCTTCGTCCCGCGTGACGAGGAGCTCGACCACGTCCCGCGCGCTTCCCATGCGTCCCGGCGAATTGAGCCGCGGAACGAGCGTGAAGCTGATCTGCCGGGTGGTGAATCCCCGCTCGGAGAGCCCGCTCTCGGCCCGGAGCGCCCGCAGGCCCGGCCGCTTCCATTCCATCATGCGTTCGAATCCCGCGGCCACGATGATCCGGTTCTCGTCGCGCATCGCGCCGCTGTCCCCGAGGGTTCCGAGCGCGACGAGATCGAGATGCTCCTCGAGATGGAGATCGAGCCCCATCGTCTTTTCGAGACCCTGGAGAAGCTTCAAGGCGACTCCCGATCCGGTGAGCTCCTTGAAAGGATACCGCTCGCCGGGCAGTTTCGGATTGATGAAGGCATGCGCTCCCGGCACCCTCTCGCTCGTTTCATGGTGATCGGTGATGAGGACCTTGACGCCGCGTTCCACGAGGGCCGCGACGACCTCGCCGTCGCTCGATCCGCAATCGACGGACAGCACGAGCTTGAGGCCCGCTTCGAAGCCGCGGTCCATGACGCGCCGCGCGAGCCCGTATCCGTCCTTCGCGCGATCGGGCACGAAGAAATGAACGTCGGCGCCGAGCTTGGCGAGCACCTCGAACAGGAGCGCGGTGCCGCAGACGCCGTCGGCGTCGTAGTCCCCGTGCACGAGGATGCGATCGCCGACGGCGATCGCATCATGAAGCAGGCGCGCCGCGCATTCCATTTCGTTGAAGAGAAACGGATCGTGCAGCTGCCCGAATTTCGGATGGATGAATCGAAGGCCGTCCTCGACGCTCCGAACACCTCTCGACGCGAGAAGCCGAGCCTCGAGCGGACCGAGAAGCATCGTGCGGGACAGCTCGCTCTCGAGGCGCTCGTCAGCCGGTTGGATTTCCCAGACCTGCATCGTGGACCTTGTCTCTCTCGATGCGAGATGGCGATGTGTGCGAGCGACGGAAAGGAGACTTGTAAGCCGGGTTCTGTGCCCTTTTCGGGGCGGTGATCATTTATCTCGGGCTGACGTTGCCGGCAGCCTCTAGCGACCTACCCGAGAGTTTAGCGAAGCGGGCCGCTTCTCCTCTCCTATTTGGTCTTTCTCCGGGTGGGGTTTACCGAGCTACCGCCGTCGCCGGCGGTACTGGTGAGCTCTTACCTCGCCTTTTCACCCTTACCTCCGTAACCGGAGGCGGTGTATTTTCTGTGGCACTTTCCTTGGGGTCACCCCCACTGGGCGTTACCCAGCACCCTGCCCTCCGGAGCCCGGACTTTCCTCGAGCGCTTGCGCGCCGCGATCACCCCGTCTCCTTCTCCGTCGCATCACGTGAAATTACGATCGATGGGAATATACCACGACGTCCGCGAAAGGTAAAGCGCGAACGCCCGCGGACCGGCGTCCGTGAGATCGCCGCTCCGACGGGCCGCCGGTCAGGAATCCTCGATCCGGTCGAGCGCCTCGTTCGCCAGCCGGTCCGCCTCGCGATTCTCTTCCCGCTTCACGTGCTCGAAAGAGCACTTCGCGAAATGTCCGGCTTCCGCGGCGACCTCGCGCGCGAGCGGTTCGAGATCCGCGCTCCGGATCCGGTACGCGCCGGAGAGCTGTTTCACCACGAGCTCGCTGTCCATGCGAACGATGAGCTCGCCGACGCCGATATTTCGGGCCAGCTTCATCCCCTCGATGACGGCCCGGTACTCGGCGACGTTGTTGGTCGCCCGCCCGATCTTCTTCGCGACGGAAGCGAGCTCCTCGCCCGTCGGCAGGTAGATGACCGCGGCGACGGCGGAAGGTCCCGGATTGCCGCGCGAAGCGCCGTCGGTGTGAAGGATCGCCCGCTCGATCCCGCGCTGCTTCGCGGTCGCGGACCGGTCTCCGAGCGATTTCGAGAGACTTTCGATCGCGTCGATCGCCTCCGCGCGCGACCGGAATCCGGCGGCCTCCCAGCTCTCGTCGAGAGTGCCGCCTCCGGCGAGGAGCGCGAGAAGCGTTTTCACGTGTTGCGTATTCATCGGAGCATCGAACGGTCAGGAGGTTTCATAATGAACGAGGATCCTGCCGCACACCTCGCAATTCATGATCTGGTCGTTCCTCCGCACCTCGGTCGCTCTCTGGGGAGGCACCCGCGAGTAGCAGCCTTGGCAAATATCCCCGATGAGATTCGCCACTCCCGAATCTCCCTTCGCCGTCTTGATCCGCGCGTACAGGCGGCGGATATCCTCCGATAGGTGCGGAAGAATGCGGAGCTTCTCGTCCTCGAGGATCTTCCGGGCGTCGTCCGCGGCGAGCGCTTCCTTCTCGAGCTTGTCCTTTTCGGCGACCAGCGCGCTCCGATCGACGCTCATTTTCTCGCCCATGACCCGGATCTCGTTGCGTCGAACCTCCCCTTCGTCGAGGATGGCCAGCATGCGTTCCTCGGCCTGATCGACCTTTTTGTTGATATATTCCATCTCCAGCATGATCGCGCGGTAGAGCTTGTTGTCCCTGATAACCCGCTGCTCCTCTTTCTTTTTCTCGAGCTCCGCATGATGCGTCTTGAGCACCGATTCGATATGCCGCTTTTCCTCGTCGAGCTTCTCGATGATGTGTTTCGTATCGCCCAGGCTCTCATCCATCTTCTTGATGTCCCTGTCGATCGCTTTGATCCGGGGAGGAATGGTTTCGAGGAGCTTCTTCTTCTCCTTGATCTCCATGTCTTTCTTGACGAGCTGGATGAGGAACTGGATGTCCTCCTCGACGGTCGGCATAGATCATCCTTTCTCAAAAAAAGAATGCTTCCCACGAGGGAAGCATTCGCCCAATCCCGCAACGAGGAACCGGCCTGTGCAATTCCGATTCCCCCTGTATTTCGTACTACGTTCGATCAATCGAAACATTCCTGCCCCGCGCGCCGCGCCCCTGTTGAATCGTATAATAGAGCGAAGATATTACAGGAATACGCGAAGGCGGTCAAGAATTTTTCTTACAGATCCTCCGACTCCTGCAAATTCTGAAACGCCGTGAAATCGTATCCAAAATCCTTGATCGTCCAGGTCGCGCCGCCGTCCCTCGTGCGCAGAAGAATCGAATGCTTGATATACGTATCCCCCGACTGCTCGTCCGCTCCGCGGCCCGCGACCCAACCGTTGCTCGCGTCCAGGAAATAGACGCTCCTGAGATCCTTGATGCGCTCGTCCTTCGGCGTCACGTTCTCCCAGGTCTCCCCGCCGTTCGTCGTCCGGAGGATGGTTTTCCCGCCCACCGCGAAGCCGTGCGCGGCCGAAAGAAAACAGAACTCGCGGACCGTCGCGATCGGGGCCTGTGTCGTCCAGGTTTCTCCGCCGTCCGTCGTCTTCATGATGACGCCCCCTCCGGCCCATCCCGTCATCCCGTCGACGAAAGATATCGCAAGCACCGTTCTGAGGATCGAGGCCTTCGATCCGGCGACGCTCTTCCAGCTCGCGCCCCCGTCCGTCGTACGGTACAGAATCGAGGGATCCGGGTCGGTGTACCGGCTGCCGAGGAGATAGCCGGTCCTGTCGTCGGAGAAGCACATGTCCCATGCGCCCCGGTACGGAACGATGGGAAGCCAGTTATTCACCCAATCCAGTCCGGCGTTCTCCGTTTTATAGACGCCCCCGTAGCCGAGGAGATACCCGAGATTCTCGCTGAAGAACGTCAACTTGAAGAAATCCTCATCCACGGGAAGACCGGATGCGGCGACCTTCGTCCACACCTCACCGCCGTCCGCGGTATGATAAATGACGCCGTCCTTGCCGACGACCCATCCGTTCGAGCGGTCGGTGAACTGGAGATCGTTCAGATTTCCCGCGTCGATTACCGCGCCTTTCCATGTTTTCCCGCCGTCGGAGGTCACGATGAGAGTGCCGAGCGCGCCTGCGACGCAGCCGAAATCGGAGTCCTGGAAAAAGACGTCCGTCGCCCCGCAGATGATGCTCTCGAGCGGAGGCGTGCCCTTCGGAGCGGCGATATCATCATTCGAGCAGGAGTGAATCTCGAAGTACACAAAGAGAATGATGCAGATCGCAAGAAGTACGCTTCTCCTCAGTTGCATTTTCGACCCCCGCTTGCAAAAGTGCGATTTCCGACTTTCGAAGGAGATGACGCCTCGCGCAGCGCATAAAGCTTATCGCGCTATACGACAATAGGTTACGTCGTTTTCCCGAAGGCTCGAATCTCCCGGGCCCTGCCAGCCCTGCGATACGAATGACGAAAGCGCAATCTTCGCGCCTAGATGAGAGATAATTCCATGTAAACGGGGCACTGGCAGGGATTGTGGCGGTACGGGGCGCACGCCGTGAATCCGAGCGAAACGTACAGCGCGTTCGCCTCGGTCATGGACTGGAGCGTATCGAGCTTCATCGAAGCGTAGCCGATCACCCGTGCGCGCGCTACCACCGCCTCCGCGAGCGCGCGGCCGATCCCTTTCCCTCTATGCTCCGGCTTCACGTAGAGCCGCTTCATCTCGCAGACCGCTTTCTCGAACCTCCTCAGCGCCACGCACCCGGCCGGTTCGCCGTCTGAGAAGGCGACGATGATGACCCCTTCGGGGGCCGCATATGTGCCGGGAAGGGTCTCGAGCTCATGTTCGAAATCCTGGAAACAGAGATCGATGTCGAGGGAGGCGGCGTACTCCTCGAAGAGCTTCCGCACGAGCGGCATCTCTTCGGGAGAGCTCATGTGAACGAGATTCGGCATAAGAGCTCCAACAAAAAGGAACGGGCGCGCCCAGCGTCCGCCGCGCGCGCCCGTCCAGGTACGTCGAAGACGAACCGTGTCTAGAAAGCGAATCCGTAGCCGACCATGACCGAGATGACGCTGTTCTTCACGTCTACGTCCACATCGGAGTCTCCCGTGTCGGCGATCGACGTCATGCCGACCTCGTAACGAACCTCGAAGGACAGCAGGCTGCCGTTTTCCATCTGGTAGCCTATGCCGGCTCCGGCGAGGAGCCCGATGTCCGTGCCCTTCATATCATCCTTGATGTCCTCGCTGACGTCTTCCACTTCAGCATTGGCCGACATGAGGATACCGAGAGCGGGGCCCGCGTAGAGGCTGGGCTTCATCTTGCCCTCGGTGGGGAGATTGACCTTGAAGAGGACCGGAATCTCGATGTAATTGAGCTTCATCGTGGCTTCATACGTTTCATCCAGGATCGTTATGTCGTACTTCGCGCCCTTCATCGAGAAAAGGACCTCGGGCTGAATCGCGAAGATCTCGGTGATGTTGTAGCACATGAATACGCCGCCGACGCCGCCCATCTTCATCGTGGTA
>JBFYZM010000267.1:0-3478 GCA_041309505.1 Candidatus Krumholzibacteriota bacterium | reverse complement strand
TAGCGATAGAAATTGCCCTCGTAGTTGCGCAGCACGACGTGGTCCCCTTCCCGTCCGACGAGATAATCGGGCATGATGGGGGTTTTGCCGCCCCCGCCGGGGGCGTCGATGACGAACGTGGGCACCGCGTACCCGCTCGTGAACCCCCTGAGGCCCCGGATGATCTCGAGCCCCTTCTCGACGGAAGTCCGGAAGTGCGACGAACCGTAGATCGGATCGCACTGGTAGATGTAGTACGGTCGAACGCGCATCATCATGAGGCGCTGGACGAGCTTCTTCATCGTCTCGACGCTGTCGTTGATCCCCTTGAGAAGCACCGTCTGGGAACCGAGCGGGATCCCGGCGTCCGCGAGCTGCGCGCAGGCGCGGCTCGTTTCAGGGGTGCACTCGTCGGGGTGGGTGAAATGAATGCTCATCCAGACGGGGTGATGCCTGCGGAGCATGCGCGTGAGCTGCGGCGTGATCCGCTGCGGCAGCACGACGGGCGCCTTCGTCCCGATGCGCACGATCTCGACGTGCGGAATGCGCCTGAGCTCCGAAAGGATCCAGTCGAGCCGGTCGTCGCTCAAAGCGAGCGGCTCCCCGCCCGAAACGAGGACGTCGCGTATCTGGGGATTGGCCCGGATGTATTCGAACGCCTTCTCGAGCCGCGCCGCCGCCGGATGGAGCACGCCCTGTCCCACGACGCGCGAGCGCGTGCAGTAACGGCAGTAGGTCGAGCAGAAATCCGAAACGAGAAGCAGCACCCTGTCCGGGTAGCGGTGAACGAGACCCGGCACGGGGCTCGTCTCCTCTTCCGCGAGCGGATCGGCTGACTCGCCGGGCGAGCACACGAACTCGCCGGTGCTCGGAATGACCGAGCGCCGGAGGGCCTGCGCCGGATTGTCGTACGAGAGGATGCTCATGTAGTACGGCGTCACGCCGACGGGAAGCAGCGACCCGCCTTTCTCGATGGCGGTGCGCTCGTCGTCGGAGAGCGAGAGCATGCGTTCGAACTGGGATATGTCCTGGACGCGGTTCCGTATCTGCCAGCGCCAGTCGTTCCAGTCCCGGTCGCTCACCTCGGGGAAAAACGCCCGGCGGAACAGCCTGATCCTCGCGCTCGTGCTCGGACGCCGGCTCGCGACCGGCTTGCAGCCGGAAACACGGGAATGCTGAACGATTCTGGTCTGGGAAGAAATCTGTCCGTCGAACAATGGACCGAGGCAGGTAGATAAATGCGGAGGATGATCCTCGCTTTTTTCTACGCTAGTAACATCGGTAGCGTGATGCGCGGAAGTTTGCGTTTCCATCAACCGGTCCCTCCAAAAGGCCGCCGCTGTGCGGCCGTGCGTTGCTCAAGTATCCGAACACTGAATCGAATTCACCGCGGACGTCTGCGCCCGCCAAACCGAGTTGCGCGCCAAACGCCGCCGCTACCGGCTTAACGAGGCACCCGAACGCGATGCACGGAATATTTACTCGTATCATGTTTCCTCCTGTACGTACGCTCGATCAATCGTGTTGCAATATATACACTGCGTTAAAAATTACAAGCAACAATCTTCTCATTATTCAAAATATTTTCGGGAAGCTTCCGGCCTCTCCCGGCGCCTCCTCCGCGCCCCCCCGCCCAACCACACGTTCCCGGTCGCGAGCCAGCAATTTGCGGACCAGTCGGCCCGTTTTCCTCAAAATGATCTGAGTGCGAGCCACCCCGCCGCGATGGCGAGGGTGATGAGGGTGACGGGGACACCGACCCTCGCGTGCTCGCGCCACGAGATCGCGACGCCGACGCGTCCCGCCTGGTCGACGACGATGATGTTCGCGATGGAGCCGACGATGAGGAGGTTTCCGGCCAGGGTCGAGGAGAGCGCGAGGACGGGCCCCGCGATCGGGTGCGAAGCCGAGGGGAGAAGCAGCATCACCGCGGGTACGTTCGAGACGAGGTTCGACAGGAGCACGCTCGATCCGAAAAGCCACGCCGGGCGCCCGAGATCGACGCCGCGATCCGCGAGCGCGGCGGTGAAGGCGTCCATGCTCCCCGACGCGGCGAGGGCATGGTTGACGACGAAGAGCGACATAAAGAGCACGAGAAGTTGCCAGTCGACGAGCCCGAGTATCTCGCGGGATTCCATGCGGCGCGAGCAGAGCAGGTAGCCCGCCGCGCCGAGGGCGAGGATCTCCCGCGGCCAGGGGGTCGCGAGGAAGGCGACGACCAGAACGGCGAGAACCGCGCACCCCTTCACCGTCTGCCAGGTATCGAAGGGCGTCTCCTCGACGGCCGGGATCGGCATCTTCATTTCCCAGTGTCCCCTCTGCATGAGGCAGACGACGCCCCACACGACGAAAAGCCCGAGGAACGCCGGAACCCCCGCGTCGAGGAGGTACCGGCCGAACGAGAGCCCCAGCACCTGTCCGATGAGCATGTTCTGGGGATTCCCGATGAGCGTCGCGGCGGAGCCGACGTTGGCGGCGCACGCGAGCGCGAGAAGATACGGCTTCGGGTTCAGCCCCCGCCGCGCGCAACCCTCGACGAGAACGGGCGCGACGGCGAGACAGACGATATCGTTGGCGAGAAGCGCCGAGAGCGCTCCGATGATCGCGACGAGGAGCGCGAGGAGCGCCCGGGGAGAAGCCTCGATATCGGCGAGGCGCCGGACCACCCGCGAGTAGAAACCGCTCATGCGGAACTGCGCCGAAACGACCATGAGGCCGAAGAGGAGCGCGATCGTCGGCACGTCGACTACGGTCGAGAGCTCCGGCACCGTGACGCGCCCGAGCGTGACGAGAACGATCGCCCCGAGGAGGGCGACGCCCGTCCGGTCGAGGGCGAGGCCGGGGATCCGGCCGAGTATCATGCCGGCGTAGACGAAGGCGAAGACGGCGAGAACGGCCGCGTCGGCGTTCATGGCGTGCGCGGGGCCCGGCCGCACCCATCCGTCATCCGGGCGAGCGCGTCGGCGACCGGCCGGGCGATCTGGGCCCTCGTGAGGCGCCACTCCCAGTTCCCATGGGGCACCGCCGGGCGATTCATCCGCGCCCCTTCGCCGAGGCCGAGAACGTCCTGCATCGGAATGACGGCGGCGCCGGCGGACGATTCCATGACGAGCCGGACGAGCTCGAGGTGAACCGTTTCCGCCGTTATCTTCTTCCCGGCGTACCGGATCAGGCGCTCGATCTCTTCGGGAAGCGCTTCTTTTTCGAACCAGCCGCGCGCGGTGTTGTTGTCGTGGGTCCCCGTGTAGGCGACGCAATTCTCGACGTAGTTGCGCGGGAGATACGGATGCGCGGGATTATCCTCGCCGAAGGCGAAGAGAAGGACGCGCATCCCGGGAATGCCGAGACGCGCCATGACCGCCTTGACGTCGGGCGTGATGATCCCGAGATCCTCGGCGATGAGCGGGAAGCCGGGGAAAGCCGCCCGGAGCGCCCCGAAGAAATCATCCGCGGGAGCCTCGATCCAGCGCCCCTTGACGGCGGTCTTCTCCCGCGCGCT
>JBFYZM010000266.1:0-5570 GCA_041309505.1 Candidatus Krumholzibacteriota bacterium | reverse complement strand
GAGCAGGAGATCGGTCGTCGCCTTGCGCGCGACCTCGCCGTAGTATTCGGCGATCTCGGCGTGGATGACCAGATTGTCGATATGCGCGACCATCCAGAACTTTTCGCCGATGGCGGCTATCTTTCGGTCGTATTCGGCGAAGAAATCGTCGACGTCCTGCTTTGTTTTGATATCCCAGTGGTCCTCGACGAACAGCGTCTTCGAGGGGCGATCGTATTCGAAAGTCACCGTGTTGGCCATTGCGGAACTCCCGGGGTTGAAGATCTCACGAGCGCGGTCGATTTCGCGTCTCCGCAGGCAAGCATACCGTCGAATCGAATAAATGCAAAGAATAATATGCGGATTACCGGGCGGCCAGAACCGATCGCACCCTGTCCGTCATCGTCTCGAGAGTGTATGGCTTCTCGAGGAACGCTATCCGGCGGTCGCCCGCGAAGGGGATCGAGCACATATGGGCGCTGAAGCCGCTCGTGACGACGATCCTCGCTTCCGGATCGATCGCGCGCAGCTCCCGGAACGCCGTCTCGCCGTCCATTTCCGGCATCGTCATATCGAGAAGGACGAACGCGAACCCGGCGGGGCGTTCGCGGAAGAGATCGATCCCCTCCCTGCCGTTTCGTGCCGTGACGACGGAAAAGCCGAGCGTCCGCAGCATGTTCGTCGCAAGATCGATGACGATCTTCTCGTCGTCGACGACGAGCGCGTTGCCCGTTCCCTTCCAGGGGCGGACCTGGCCCTCGTCGCCGATATTCCGGGAGACGCTGTCTCTCCCCGCGGGCAGAATGACGGTGAGCGTCGTTCCCTTCCCCGGCTCGCTTTCGATATCGATCGCGCCGAGATGCGCTTTCACGATGCCGATGACGACGGCCAGGCCGAGACCGCGCCCGGAGAACTTCGTGGAGAAATAGGGATCGAATATCCGGCTGACGACTTCGCCGTCGATGCCGCAGCCCGTATCGGTCACTTTCAGATAGGCGTAATTCCCGTCGGGAAGATCTTTCCCGAGGAGGATGCCGCGCAGATACGAGCGCGAGAGCGTGATGACGCCCGTCGAAACGGTGATGTCTCCGACGCGGTCCTCGAGCGAGTCCGAAGCGTTCGTGAGGAGATTCACCGCGACCTGGCGAAGCTGCACCGCGTCGGCGTCGGCCACCGGCGCGCTCTTCGCGAGATCGAGCGTGAGACGGGCCTTCCTGGAGATGGAGCTTTCGAGCAAGGCGAGGTTGTCGTTGACGATCTCGGACAGATTCACGTCCTGTTTCAGGACGCTTCCTTTTCCCGCGTACGCGAGGAGCTGTTTGCTCAGGTCGGCGGCCCGGCGGCCCGAGCTTTCGATCTGCTCGATGAGCTCCCTCACGGGGGAATGCGGAGCGATCTCGTCCAGGGCGAGGCTCGCGTTGCCGAGAATCCCGACGAGAATGTTGTTGAACTCGTGGGCGATGCCCCCGGCGAGAAGACCGAGGCTCTCGAGTCGCTGTGCCTCCTGGACGTGGATCGCGCGCTCTTTCTCCTCTTCCTCGACCCGCTTGCGGGCCGTCACGTCGCGCGAAACGACGCAGATGATCTTTTTCCCGTTGCAGCTGATGGCCGTGGCGCCGACCTCGACGATGATCCGCGAGCCGCTGCGGTGCCGGTAGCGCCGCTCGCCGAGGTCGGCGCCTCCGCGCGCCTCGATCGTTTCCAGCTTCCGATCGATATCTTCCCTCGGGTGATCGATGAAGTCGTAGAGGGTCATGGCGCGGATCGCCTCGCGATCGTAGCCGAGGAATCCGGCGAGCGCCGCGTTGCAATCGAGGACGCGCCGCGTGTCCATATCGACGAGGAATATGGCGTCCCTGCTCTGCTGCACGACGGCCCGATACCGCTCCTCGCTCTCGCGGAGCGCCGTCTCGGCCTGCTTGAGCTCGGTGAGATCGAGGTGGATTCCCGTCGCCCGCAGGGGGCGTCCCTTGTTGTCCCGCTCGATTATCTTGCCCCAGTTGAGGACCCACTTCCATTCGCCCGATTTCGTCCGCAGGCGGTGGGCGGCCTTGAAGAACGGGATCCGGCCCGCTTCGTGATCGGCCGCGATCTGTTCGACCGAGGGCAGGTCGTCGGGATGGATGAGGTCCTTCCACGACATCAGGTCCGGCTTGATCTCGTCGACCGAGTAACCGAGCATGCGAGTCCAGTTCCCGCTCCGGATGATCGTGCCCGTTTTGAAGTAATGGTCCCAGTATCCGATCTCCGCCCCCTCCATGGCGAGCTCGAGGCGCTTCTCGATCGTTTGGAGGGCCAGTTCCGCGCTCTTGGGCTCGGTAATGTCGCGAACGGCGCAGATGACGCGCTGTGCCTGTGTTCCATTCGCCTCCCCGACCGGGTGGAGGCGGCTCTGGAGCCAGCGTTCTTTGCCGGCGTTCGACTCGAGGCGGAACTCGACCATGGCCGGGGCGCCCGAGAGAGCGGTGTGGAACGCCCGCGAGAACGCCGGCGCGTCATCCGGATGCAGACGGGCGATCCAATCGTCGAGGCTGCGAATCTTCGCGCGGTCTGTTCCCGCGATCTCCTCGAAGGGCCCTTCGATCCATTCGAGGCTCGTGGAGCCGTCGGCCGCGATCCGGACCGCGCAATAAAATTCAGATATTATTTCCGAAATATCGCGGTATCGCGCTGCGCGGCGCTCGTCGTCGGACAGGCGAGAATCCTTATCGTTTGCCGATGGCTTTGATCTGCCCATAGGGAGAGACCTTTACCGGAGCCGAGGGTGTATGGCGAGCTCGGCTATGAATCGCAATCCGCCGGATTTTGATAGGTCCATTCCTTTTAGCACAACGCGCGGCCTGCGTCAATCGAAATTGAGGGGGCGCCCGGATCGGGGCGGGAAGGGCGGCTCTGCGAGCGGACGATTAGCGTTGACACATTCCGGCGGCGGGTATATCAAGGACGCGAGTTCCATCGTCGCGAATCGCAGGACGATCCGGGAGGATGCCGCTTGCTTCAAAAGGACGAGAGCGTCAGATACGAGTATGTCGTCGACCGGGATATCCAGCACGATTTCGGAGCCACGTTCGACGACTGGACCCTCCTCCATTACGACGACGATTACGCGCGGAAGGTGGGATTCGAACGCTCTCCGATCCAGGGAGCCCTCATCTCGGCCATCATCGTCAAATCGATCGTGCGCGGCTTCGGCGACTCCTGCATTCTGCGCGTGCACAACCTCGAATTTCATAAACCCGTCTATCCGGGAAGCACGATAACGGTGGAGCTCTACGTCCTCGTGAATCTCAGAAATATGCTCGTCACACTGCGGTCGAGAGTCCTCGTCGGCGAAACCATTCATTACGAAGGTATGACGAAGATCAGGACGTTCGAGAATATCTGACGCATCGGGGGATTGCCCCCCGCGACGGTCTGCCGGAGCGCGAAGGGGCGGATGATGAATTTCTGGGCGAGGCTCTTCTACAACTGGCGGAGAGTATGGAAGGCCCTCAAGCTGTACGGCATCATCGCCGGCCCGGGGATCATCGTGATGGTGGCGGACAACGACGCGGGCGGCATCACCACCTACGCCGCCACCGGCGCCAAGTTCGGTTACAGCCTCCTGTGGTTTCTCGTGCTCCTCGGGCCCATCGCGTTTTTCATCCAGGAAATGACCGTTCGTCTCGGCGCCGTCACGAAGCGGGGGCACGCCGAATCGATCTTCCACGGCTTCGGGCCGTTCTGGGGATGGTTCTCCCTCGTCGATCTCATCCTTATCGACTGGCTCACGCTCGTTACGGAATTCATCGGCATGACGGCGGCGTTGAGCATTTTCCACGTTCCGCCGGCGATCACGGTCCTTTTCGTCATACTCATCATGGGAACGATGATCGTGCGGGGGAACTACTGGACGTGGGAGAAGATCGCGCTCTTTTTCTGCGCGGTGAACCTCGTGTACATTCCCTGCGCTTTCATCGTGCGTCCATCGATCTCGGCCATCCTGTCGAACGGGCTGATTCCGCATCTTCCCGCGGGAGGGTTCACGAACGGCTTCTTCTTCTTTCTCATGGCGAACATCGGGACGACGATCGCCCCCTGGATGGTGTTCTTCCAGCAGAGCGCCGTCGTGGACAAGGGGATCCAGGAAAAGGACATCCTCTGGGCGCGGATCGACACGTTCCTCGGATCGATGTTCACCGTGATCGTCGCCGCGTTCTGCGTCATCGTGACGGGGACGCTGCTTCGCGGGGTGGATATCCGGGACGCCGCCGAGGCCGCCGTCCAGCTCATGGGCATCAACAAATACCTCGGCACGCTGCTCGCCATCGGGCTGTTCGACGCGGGGCTCCTCGGCGCCATCTGCATTTCGCTCGCGAGCTCGTGGGCGTTCGGCGAGGTGTTCGGCTGGGCGCACTCGCTGAACAGCCGGATTCGCGAGGCGCAATGGTTCTACGCGTTCTATTTCTTCGCCTTGATATCGGCCGGCGCCGTGGTTCTGATTCCCGGCGCGCCGCTCGTCCTCATCACGCTGTTCGTCCAGGTGATCGCGGTGACGCTGCTGCCCGCCTCGCTCGTTTTTCTCATTCTCATGCTCAACAACGAGGAGTCGATGGGCAAATACCGGAATAACGCGTTTCAGAACGTCGCCAACGTCGCGATCGCTCTCGCGATCATCGCGCTTTCGACGATGTACGCGATCAGCACGCTGTTCCCGAACTGGCTGCGGTAGCGCGGAAGAAGGATCGGTATGGGGGAGCTATTCGTCGGGATCGTCGCGCGGAGAATCGGCAGGTTCGCGGGAGCGACCGCGGCGCAGATCTCCGCGATAAACAAGAAATACGCGACTCCTCATATCAAGACGACGCCGGCGGTGCGGGCGGCGCTCCTCTTTCTCAGGCTGTACCTGCTCGCGCTCGTCGGACTGCTCGTGTACAAGTTCGTCACTCTCGTGCGATAGGACGGGACGAATGATGAAAACGGCCATCACCACGAACACCGGCGGCGAGCAGTTCTATTCGCTCACCGATATCGTCGGCTACCGCGTCGTGCTCCGCGGGAAACGCATCGGCAAGCTGGTCGATCTCGTCGTGGTCGAGCATATCAAGCTGCCGGAAGTGACGAACGTCGTGATCGCGCGTCCCTTCGGCAATCCGTCCATCGTCGTGCCGTTCGAAAAGGTCGTCTCCATCGAGCCGAAGGAAGTGACGATCGAGATCGATTCCTTCGACGAGTTCGCGCGGGAGCTCCGGCCCGACGAAATACTGCTGAAAGACCATGTGCTCGACAAGAAGGTCGTGGACATCGAGGGGCGCGAGGTGGAGATCGTCTACGATATCCGGCTCGTCAAGCGGGCCGGGAAATTGTACGTTACGGACGTCGATCTGAGCAGGTACGGTCTCCTGCGCCGCGTCGGACTCAAGAGGCTCGCCAACTTCATCTACAACCTGGCCGACAAGATCAAGGAGCAGACGGTCTCGTGGGCGTTCATACAGCCGCTGCCGCCGACGATGAGCCTTTTCAAGGGGGACGTGAAGCTCAACGTTCTGAAGGAGAAGCTGTCCGACATGCATCCGGTCGATCTTGCGGATATCCTGGAGGAGCTGGATCGG
>JBFYZM010000265.1:0-3897 GCA_041309505.1 Candidatus Krumholzibacteriota bacterium | reverse complement strand
CGAGGGATCGACCGCCGTGATCGCGCGGACGAGGCGCGCGGCGTGCTGCTCGCCGCTCGTTTCTCCGCAGGTGAGCAGAATGGTGCGCATCAACGCCTGCTCCAGGTTTTCGCCATACTCTCGAGCATGCGCTCCGCGACGTCCAGCGCCGCGAGCCCTTCTTCTCCCGTGACGACTACCTTTCCCTCCCCTCGAACCGCCGCAAGGAACGAAACGATCTCCTTGCGGAGCGGCTCGGATCGGTCCACTTCGACCGCGATGCCGCGGATGATCCGCGCCGGATCGAATCCGATCGCGGCGGGGTCCGCGTCGCCGCGCTTCTCGTACGCCTCGACGCTTTTTTCCCTCAAATCGGCCGATACGTAGAGATTCTCCTCGAAAAAACGCATCTTCCGGAGCGGCTCCCTCGAAATACGGCTCGCCGTGATATTCGCGACGCATCCGCCGGCGAACTCGATCCGGGCGTTCACGATGTCCGGCGCGCCCGTCAGAACGCTCGCGCCCGACACCCGTATCTCCTCGATCGGATCGCCGGCGAGCACCGCCAGAATGAGATCGATATCGTGGATCATGAGATCCTGCACGACCGACACGTCGATGCCCCGCGGACTGAAGACGCCGAGGCGATGCGCTTCGATGAAACGGGGCCGTTTGATGAGGGCTCGAGCGGCCTCGAAAGCTCCGTTGAACCGCTCGATATGCCCGACCTGGAAGACGCAGCCGTGCGATGACGCCCGCGCGATCATGTCTCGCCCCGACGCGGAGTCCGACGCGATCGGTTTCTCGACGAGGACGTGGACGCCCCGCTCGAAGGCAGCCGCGGCCGCGGCGTGATGATCCGTCGCGGGCGTACAGACGCTCACCGCGTCGCATCCGGCGAGGAGCGTTTCGATCGAGGCGCAGCGCTCCGCGCCGTGCTCCCGCGCCACGGCCTCGGCCCGCTCCGGTTCGCGATCGTAAACGAGCACCCGATCGATCGCGTCGAGCGACGCGTACACGCGCGCATGCTCGCGGCCGAGACGGCCCGTCCCGATGACTCCTGCTCTGATCCTGCCGCGTTTCGTTTCCACAAAACCTCCCGGTCGCGGATCGATGAGGGTATGTTACTTGATGATTCCCCGTTTGGAGTTTCGAATGAAGTCGACGAACAGCGCGATCTCGTCCGTCCGGGGAAGATCGGCGTCGATCCGCTCGAGCGCCTGCGTGACGTTGAGCCCGCTCCGGTACAAAATCACGTACGCCTTCTTGAGCAGCCCGCGCTGCTCGGCGGTGAAGCCGCGTCTCGCGAGGCCGACCGTGTTGAGACCCCATACGCGCGTCGGATTCCCCGCGACTTTGAGAAACGGCGGCACGTCCTGCGGGATCCTGCTTCCCCCGCCGATGAAGGCGTACTGCCCGATCTCGACGAACTGGTGGACCGGCGTGAGCCCGCCGATCGCGGCGAAATCGCGCACGCGCACGTGCCCGGCGAGGTTCACCGCGTTCGCCAGAACGACGTTGTCGCCGACGACGCAATTATGGGCGAGATGAACGTACGCCATGATGAGCGAGTCGTTGCCGATCACCGTGCTCTCATCCTCGCCCGTCGCGCTGTTCACCGTGGCGAACTCGCGGATCGTGTTGCCGTCGCCGATCCGCACGAAGGTCCGTTCGCCGTGATACTTGAGATCCTGACACACGTTGCCGATGGCGGCCCCGTGAAAGATCAGGTTGTTCTTCCCGAGCGTCGTCTCTCCGTCGATGAGAACGGAGCTTCCGATCCGGCTGCCTGCCCCGATCGACACCTTCTCGCCGATGATCGAGTAAGGGCCGACGGCGACGTCCTGAGCGAGCTCCGCCTTCGGATGGATGATTGCGGTCGGATGAATATCTCGCGGCATGGCTGCTCCGTTACCGGTTCATGATCGAGGAAAGAAGCTCCGCCTCCGCGACAACCTGGTCGTCCACGTACGCGACGCCCCTCATCTTGCAGAATCGCTTGCGGAGCGAAACCATCTCGAGCTCGAAACGAATCTGGTCGCCCGGCACGACGGGCTTGCGGAATTTCGCCTTATCGATGCTGACGAAATAGACGAGATACTTCTCGGGCGTGTCGACGCTCGAAAGGAGCAGAATCCCGCCGACCTGCGCCATCGCCTCGATAATGAGAACGGCGGGCATGATCGGATGCCCGGGAAAATGCCCGACGAAAAACTGCTCGTTGATCGTGACGTTCTTGATTCCGACGACGCGCTTCTTATCCTCGAGCTTCAGGATCCGGTCGACGAGGAGAAACGGATACCGGTGCGGCATGATTCTCTGGATGTCGTTGATATCCCAGAATTCCTGCTCCCCCATGACGGCGTTCTTCTGCTGGTTCCTGAGCTCCTGCGCGAGGAGCTTCGCGAAACCGAGATTATGCTTATGGCCGGAACGGACGGCGATGATATGCCCTTCGATCGGAGCCCCGACGAGGGTGAGATCCCCGATGAGATCGAGTATCTTGTGGCGCACGAATTCGTTCGAGAACCGGAGCGGAACCTTGTTGACGATCCCCTCGGAATCGACCGCGATCGCGTTGTCGAGGCTGCCTCCCTTGATAAGTCCCTGCGATTTGAGATCCTCGACGTCGGACCAGAGGACGAAGGTGCGGGCCGGAGCGATCTCCCGCACGAAAAGATCCGGAGAGATATCGAAAGACGCGTACTGCATCCCGATGTGCGGATTCCGGTAATCGATCGTGAAGCTCACCTTGAATCCATCATAGGGAAGGGCGTAGAGATCGATCCCATCCCCTCCCGAAAACACCACCGGCGTCTTGATCTTGAGGAACCGGCCCGGGATCCCCTGGTTCTCGATACCGGCCTTCTGCAGCGCGTCGACGAAAGGCGCGCAGCTTCCGTCGCGCGGCTCGGGCGGTTCGTCGGAGTCGATGTCGACGATCATATTGTCTATCTGCAGTCCGGAAGCGGCCGCGAGGATGTGCTCGACCGTGTGAATGAGAACGCCGCCGTTATCGAGCGTCGTGTTGCGGCGGATCTCGCCGTCGCAGATGAAATCGACGTTGGCGGGTATCTCGACCGCCGGCGAGAGGTCGACTCGGCGGAAACGAATTCCGGTAAAGGGCGCAGCCGGATGAAAAACCGTCCGCACCGGCTTTCCCGTATGGAGCCCCGTTCCTTCGTACGCGAACGAGCCCTTAATCGTCCTTTGCTGCCGGACCACTTTTCACGCCTTTCTCGAGCGCTTCGACGCGCGCGGCGAGCCGTTTGAGATCCTTGAAGAGCTCGGGCAGCCGCGCGATGAGCGCATATATCCTGCGCGCCGAACCGTGCTCGCGGGCCGGATAGCCGGATACCCTCGTATTGGCCGGTACCGACTTCGTGACTCCTCCCTGCGCCCCGACCATCGCGTTATCGCCTATCTGTATGTGCCCAACGAGCCCCGATTGCCCCGCGAGGACCACGTTGCGGCCGAGCTGCGTGCTCCCCGAGACGCCTGCCTGCGCGGCGAGGATCGAATCCTCTCCGACGACGACGTTGTGCGCGATCTGGACGAGGTTGTCGATCTTGACGCCCCGCTTGATGAGGGTGACGTCCGTCGTCGCCCGGTCGATCGCAGCGTTCGCCCCGATTTCGACGTCGTCTTCGATCTGAACGATCCCGATCTGCGGGATCTAGCGATTCACCTCGCCGTCCTTCGCATATCCGAATCCGTCGCTCCCGATAACGGCGCCCGAGTGCAGAATGACGCGGTTCCCGATAACGCACTGCTCGCGCACGGTGACGTGGGGATAGATGAGACAGTCTTCGCCGATCTTCACGCCGTCGAGGAGGCAGGCGAGGGGAAGAATCGCCGTCCGCGCGCCGAGCGCGACATCTTCCCCCACGAAACAGTACGCGCCGATGGATACGTCCG